>NZ_MKGS01000210.1:0-20945 GCF_002836905.1 Pseudomonas sp. 43NM1
CCCCCACCCCACCAAAAACCCCGATCCTGTGTAAGCCTCCAGCCATCGGCTGCGGAATCAATTCGCTACTAAACCCGCGACAACTATGCTCAGGTGCAGGAATATAGCCGGCACAGGCGCCGGATCGGTCGCAAGGTACACAACAATTGCCAGCCCACTTTAGAGGGCATTACCCCATGGATAGCAGAACCTTACGCAACCTTATGCGCATCGTGCAGACCGGCTCGTTGTCGGCGGCGGCGGAGCATTCCTGTCTGACCGTGCAGGCGTTGGCCGCGCAGTTGAACAAGGTCGAAGAGCAGTTTGGTTTTCGCCTGTTTCGACGTTCCAACAAGGGTTTGACCCTGACGGCGCAGGGCACCGAGCTTACCCCGTACATGGACAAAGTCCTGGTGGCAACGCGGCAGATGGAAGAGAAAGTCGCGGCGTTGAAAGCGCCGGGGCAGCGCACGTTGAAGGTGGCGTTGAACACCACGCTGTCGGAAGACTTCAATCGGCGCATTATCGGACGCCTGTTCGCGGTGTTTCCTGACCATCAGTTGGAGTTTTCCTACGCCGAGTCGATGGAAAACCTCAGCAAGTTGAAGAATGAAGACTTCGACCTGGCGGTGCTGATCGGTCCGCAAAAACCGGGCATGCCGAGTATTTTGCTGCCGGATGTGCAGGTTCAAGTGGTCGGCGCGCATTGCGGTCAGGAGAACGATCCGCTGGTGCTGCTGGGTGACAAGTTTCAGGTTCGTCCTGCAGACGATTGTCCGTATTCCCACAGCTTTTTGCGTTTTCTCGACGCCGGTCTTGGCAATAACGAGTCTGGCCAACGGATGATTTATTCGTGCAGCGAAACCCTGACGCTGTCGTTGATCCCGCAAATGGACGGCATCGGCATGGTTTCGCGCACCGCCGCGCAAAAAAATGGCCTGACTATTTTCCCAGGTTTCGAGGATTACCTCGAAGTGCGCTTGGCGGTGAATAACCCCGAACTGTCCAGCCAGGCGTTGAGCGATGTGGTCGATTTACGCCTGCATGAACGCGCCGAGCGCAATGTACGCAGCCGTCCCAACCGCCACACTGAGAAAGAGGTTTTTGCTGAAATACGCACATAACAACGTCGGAATTGCCGCATAGAATTCCGGGCGATCGAGCTGCACATGCTGGTCCTTGATCAACAAGGGCGTGACGCTGATGGCAGCGACGATCGCCACCGGCAAGTATTCCAGCGCGCGGGCAACGAATGGCGGCCAATGCTCGGTGTTGATTTGCAGCGGCAACGCGCGCGGCAGGAAGGTCACGGCCATCATCAACACGACGACCAGAATCAGGAACGTTTGGTCAGGCACACGCCCACCCCGCAGCCAACAAATGTGGCGATAAACACGTTAAACGGCGAGCTGCCGACCAGGCTCAGCGCGCCCATGCAAACTACCGCGGCCGCCGCGGCAATCAGTTTGTTGCGGGTGTTGCACAGCGACACCAGCACATACAGCATCATCGCGGTCAGGGCGTAGTCGAGTTGGTATTTGATCAGGTGCTCCGCGTACTGCGCGCAGATCGCCCCGAGCAAACCGCCGAGCACCCAGGACGTGTGACAAAACAAGTTGAAACCGATCAGGTAACGCACGTTTACCGGCGCGCCGCTGCCCAGTTTCACGCTGTGAAAAGCGAACGATTCATCGGTCAGGCCACCGGCGTAACACCAGCGCTCAAAACGGCTGAGGCCCAATGCGCGCAAGGCTTTCGCCATGTAGACCGACATCAGCATGTGTCGCGCGTTGATCAGGAATGTCGTGAGAATAATCGTGGTCAGCGAAGCGCCGCTGGTGATCAGCGCCAACGCCGCGAACTGCGAAGCGCCAGCGTACACAAACAGACACATAGCCACCGGCAGCCACACCGGCAACCCGGCGTTGACCGCCATCAAACCAAACACGAACGACACCGTGAAGTAACCGGCCACTACCGGGCTGGCTTCTGCAAAGGTGCGCGATGGCTGTGGCTCGACCATCAGCGGCGGGCTGCTGGACGTCTCATTCATAGGTCCCTCTCAAAGGTCGTTTCGCCACGCGGCTCGCAAAAACCCTGGGCAGTCCAAAAACGCTTGCCGGCAAGGTTAGCATCGTCGACGAACAGGAACATCCGCAGCACGCCGACGCGTTTCATGTCTGCCGACGCCGCTTCCACCAGGCGTTGGCCCACGCCTTGCGCGCGGTACAGCGGGCTCACGGCCAAGTGATTGATGGTGCCGCGACTGCCGAGCATGCCGCCAAGCACCGCGCCGACCACTTCACCGTTGAGGTCGAGCGCGAGGTACGCGGTGGTGGTTTTCTGCATCAACACACCGCGTAAACATTTGGCGTCCTGCCAGTCGCAAAACGACACTTCGTCGAACTGCCGAAAGAAGCGCTCCAGGCGCAGCGCATCCTTGGCGTTCGCGCGCCACAGCATCACCGATGCCGCGGCGTCGTCCATGGCGTCGAACTGTTCAGCGAACAATGTCGAAAGCGGTCCCGGGCCGCGAAAAGGAAATCGCCAGAATCTGCCGATACGCCATGTCGTGCGAATGGGTATTGCGCGCAGGCGTTACGTAATGGCGCATGTCGCGATCAAGGAAAAACGTGGTGTCGAGGATTTCCTGGTAAGTCGTCGACGCCAGTTGTTCCTGATGCGCGGAGTACAAACGACTCTCGGCGCCATCAACATTATTGCGTCCCCAGAAGTGCACGCCGCTGAACGGATAACCGTCGCAGTGAATACCTTCAGGGGTGATTTCCAGTTGTTTGCCAGGTTTGATTTCGATGCGGATCTGATGGATCTGGCATTGCCAGATTTCATCGTGCAACTCCGGCGGCAAGACGTTTTTGTACACTTCGAAATCGATGTCGATGAGGCTGCGCATCACCGGCGAGTTGATCACTTCTTCGGAGAAGTCCTGAAAGTGCCGAACCATGCCGCCAACGTAACTGTTGTTGGCTTTGGATTGCACATACGCGCGGTGTTCCAGCTGCTTCAGATCGCGGGTCACCGGGTTGTATTCGAAGTCGCTGTAACGGCGAAAACGCATACCGGATTCGGCCTGACCGTAGTAACTGTCCGGCTCCATGTTTTCCCAACTCTTGGTCAGTCGAACGAAGTCGGCGAAATGACCGTAGAGATTGAAGTCACCACCCTGGACGTTGACAAATTTGTCGCGCCTTAGCGATTCGCCAACTTCTCTGTTTAAAACGATCATTACTAGTCTCCGCTGCATTGAGCGACCTAATCTATTAGGTGCGGGATTTCCGGCCCATGAGAAAGAATTTCAGGCATCTCAAGCGTTGCTTGAAGCGGCGCAACAAGTTGCCTTGAACGCCGTTTTTTATGCCAAAAAGAACAGCTTTAGATCGTTTTGAGCAAAATGCAGGCGAAAAAAAACCCCGAACCAGTCGGGGTTTTTTCTGAGTGTTTTAACTCAGCCGATCATCAGAAGATGTTGATCGGGTAGTCGACGAACACACGCAGCTCGTTGCCGCTGACGTTGTACTCGCTGGACTTCTGCGACACGCGCAGAACCGAACTGCGCAACCTTACGCTCAGGTCTTTGGCCGGGCCATTTTGCACGACGTACTTGAACTGGTTGAAGATCTCGCGCTCGGTGCCGCCCTCACTGGTGGAGGTGGTGATGTTGTCACCGCGCACGTAAGCGAAGTTGTAGCTCAGGCCCGGAATGCCATAAGTGCTGAAGTCCAGAGCGTAGCCCAACTGCCAGCTGCGCTCGTCTTCGGCGTTGAAGTCGGACCAGTAGGAGTTCGCCAGGTAGATGGTGTTGCCGCCGTCGCCGACACGGTTTTGGCCGCGCTGGTAACCGCCGTAAGCGTAACCGAGGTTGCTGTCGCCAGTGCTGCGCTGGTGCGCGAGGGTAAACGAGTGCGCGCCAGTTGCGAACGTCGCGGCCAGGCTCCAGATCTTGTTGTCGTCGCCCGTCACGCCGTTTTCGCGCACGTACGAGTTATCCAACTTGGTGCGATAGCCGTTGAAGTCCAGTGTCAGCGATTGTTCTTTGTTGAACGGCAGCACGTAGTTGGCGTTCACGTATTGCTTCTTCAATACGTCTTCGACGTCGGACGCGTAGACCGCCGCTTTGAACTGCTCGGTGAACTGGTAACTACCGCCCAACACGTTGATCGACTTCAAGCCACCGCTGTCACGACCTTCAGCGCTCTTGCGCGATTCGGCGGTGAAGCGACCGGCGTTCAGCACCAGGCCTTTGACCTCTTTGGAGGTGATCAATGTACCGGTGTAACTTTCCGGCAGCAGGCGCGAGTTGTCGTAGTTCAACACCGGCAACTCCGGCATCTGGTCGCCGTAGGTCAGCGTAGTGCTGGAGATGCGGAATTTGACCGCGCCGCCGAACTTGGACAGGTCGTCCGCCGCGTTGCCGCTGGCGCCCTGTTTAAAGAAGTCGATACCTTGGGCGCCAGTGCGGCCCTTGCCGCCGTCCAGACGCAGTGCGTACAGACCGAAAGCATCGACGCCGACACCGACCGTGCCCTGGGTGAAACCGGACGAGTAAGTACCGATGGCCGCTTGGCCCCATTCGGCTTTGTCCGGGTTGCCGTCCTTGTAGTCACGATTGATGTAGGCGTTGCGCAACAGCACTTTGAGGCTGCTGTCTTCAACAAAACCCTTGGATTCTGCCTGGTCGTTAGCCATGGCTTGTGTCGCGCTCAACATCCCCAGAGCGATCAAACTGATGCGCTTATTCAACATTTGTTTTTTTCCTTATTACGGGTTGATACGCGCTGCGCCGAACGGCGGAAATGGCGCTGTTGCGCTCTTTTTTCACCCCGAAACAAAAAGGCCCGCCCACGAGCAATCCGTGGCGGGCCTTTTTATTGTTTTTTGGGTCATGGCGGTTGGCCACAGGCGTTGGCATGAATCCTAGCCGCGCGCTTAACGCCGTGTCAATTTCATGAATCGTCTGAGAATAGGCAAAAAACGTCTAAGAAAAGCCTTGTGCGCGACAGTTTGTTGCAGGGATTGTCGGGAAATCAGTGGATACAACCGTCGAGGGCCAGCGTTTAGTGAGAGAAGCAGGCAGTGCGCGGCGAGTTTGTACATTCGGCAAACAAGATGTTGAACCGTGTATCAATTCAGACACAACTGGAAACAATCATTCACAAGCGCTTACCAAGAATAATTAACGGAAGTAAATAACAAGCATTACCATTCGCGCGCTCGAATTCCTTCACCCTCTCGGATGCGCTCCAGATGCCTGCCCACTTGCGTTTTTCGCCCGTTACCCTTGGGCTCTCTGCCTTGTTGTCTGCCGGATTTGCCGGTGCCGCGACCACCGTTTTGCCCGCCACGTCGATCAGCGCCGAAACCGAAACTGAAACCGACGACCCGCGCGTAAAGGAAACCAGCACCGCTACACGCACCGCCACTGCGGTGCGTTACGTGCCGCAAGCCATCGATTCGATTAAAACCGCCAACGTAGCGGATTACGGCACCAACGACCTCGGCACTGCACTCAGCGGTATTCCCAACGTCAGCAGCGGCGCCGACACGCGTTTCGACAGCTTGCGCATTCGCGGTTTTGACGCCAGCAACGACTTCTACCTCGACGGCATTCGCGACGACAGCCAATACGTGCGCGACTTGCACAACATCGAGCGCATCGAAGTGCTCAAAGGCCCGGCCGCCGTGTTGTACGGCCGTGGCAGCCAGGGCGGGATCGTCAATCGGGTGAGCAAACTGCCGGAATTCGGCCGCCGCTCCACCATTGAAGCGCAGGGCGGCAGCGAGGATTTGCGCAGTCTTTATGCGGACTTGAGCACCGACGTCAGCGACGACATCAGCCTGCGCCTGAACATGGGCAACATGGATGAAAACAGTTTTCGCGATGGCGTCAGCGGCAATCGCCAATTGTTCGCGCCGTCGATGAGCTGGCAACTGACGCCAGACCTGAACTGGCTGGTGCAGTACGAATACAGCCGTTACAACCGTACGCCGGATCGCGGAATCCCCGGTGTAAATGGTCGCCCGGCGGATGTAGGACGGGATACGACCTACGGCAGCGAGCACGATTACATCGACGACAAGTCACAATCCCTACGCTCCAAACTCAGTTATGAGCTGAGCGATAGCTGGCAACTGCGCCATACCTTGGGCGTGTTCAAGCTCGACAGCGATTTCGATAACACTTACCTGACCGGTTACTCCGGGGCGACCCAAAGCGTTTTACGCCAGCACTGGCAGCAGGACCTGAGCACGCGCAACGTTTTCAACAACGTCGAACTGGAAGGTGGTTTCGACACTTTTGGTCTGGAGCATCGCTTGCTGACCGGCGTCGAAATCGGCAGCCAGCGCCGCGACCCGAAGCTTTACAACGCTGCGACCGGACGCGGCCCCGGCATTCAAGCGGTGCCGGCGCTGGACTTGTACAACCCCAATCGCGACTTGCGCCACACCGGGCGCATGCAGCTCTCCAGCGACAACCACACCGAAGTCGAAAGCCGCGCGGTGTACGTGCAGGATCAGTTGCGCCTGAACGATCAATGGCAGTTGCTCGGCGGTTTGCGTTACGACACGTTCGACATCGAGTCGACCAACAAACTGCGAAACATTTCCGAAGATCGCGACAGCCACAGCACCAGTCCGCGTGTCGGCATTGTCTGGACGCCGCTGCAGAATCATTCCTTCTACGCCTCGTGGACCAAGACATTTTCGCCGGTCGGCGGTGGCTTGATCGGCATCACGCCGGGCGCGACCGGCAACAGCAATGACTTGAGCCCGGAGCTGACCAAACAGAAAGAAATCGGCGTGAAAAGCGACTGGCTCGATGAGCGCTTGAGCACGACGTTGGCGATCTACGAACTGGAACTGTACAACCGTCGCACCAGTGATCCGCTCAATCCGACCGTGACGCTGTTGACTGGCGAACAACGCTCGCGCGGTATCGAACTGACCGCCAGCGGCAAGCTCGGCGGCAACTGGTACGTGCGCGGTGGCGTCGGTTTGCAGGACGCGACGGTGGAGAAGGACAACAACGGTTTTGAAGGCAAACGCGTGAGCAACGTGGCCAAGCGTAACGGCAGCCTGTTCCTGACGTGGAAACCGGAAATGGGCTGGTACGCCGAGACCGGCCTGACCCTGGTCGGCGACCGTTATGCCGATAACCTCAACACGGTTGTGCTGCCCGGTTATGGCCGCTGGGACGCGCTGGCCGGGTTCCGCCAGAAGGATTGGGATTTGCGCGCGGCGCTGAACAACATCAGCGACAAAACCTATTACTCATCGGCGACCAGCCAGTTTCAGATCCAGCCAGGTGCGCCACGTAGCTTGGTGGTGACCGGGACTTACAGCTTCTGAATCCGCAGCAATCGCTGTGCGAGTGTGCCTGCTCACTCGCACATTTTCAGATCTTCAGCGGTCACGCAATCTCACCCATAAAAAAAGCGCCGCCCTCCCGGCAGCGCTTTCGGCAATCCATGGCTGTTGCTTTTATCCTTCCATCACATCCCACAACGCTTGCAGTTCCGCCTCGCTGAATAAACCAGCGGGGTAGCGCTCGATCATCATCCGGCGCGGATCAGGTTCCCTGATCTGACGCGTTCCATTGGACTTCAACCAGTGCGCAAGGACCTGCCGCGATTCGCTGTTGACTGCCAGGGGATGCAGTGCCCGTTCGCTCGCTACATTCACTTCGGCGTTCATTTCGGCGCTCTCTCCCGGATTGTGAGCGGCTAACGTATCCAACGTTTGTGACAGAACGTCGCCGTTCTTCCCTCCCTGTATTTGCCTCAGGACAGATACAAGAGCTGTGCCAATCTGTCGCATTCAGAAATGCGCAGCTACAAAAAAACCCGCAATCCTTACGGGCTGCGGGCTCGGTGTTTCAGCGCTGCTCAGCAATCGTTGCCCGACTGAATTTGCAGGCAACTCAAGCTGTTACAACTGCACTCACTCGTTGTGCGGCGCGGGCTGCTGTTGGGTAAGACAGTGGATATTGCCGCCGCCCAGTAACAGTTCGCGACCCGGCACCATCACCACTTCGTGCTGCGGGAAGAGCGTTTGCAGGATCTCTTTCGCCGGGCCGTCCAACGGATCGTTGAAGCTCGGCGCGATGATGCCGCCATTGACGATCAGGAAGTTTACGTAGGAACCCGCCAGGCGCACCGTCGGATTACGCTCCTGCGTGCCGTCCACCGGATCGACACCGGCGCATTCTTCCTCGGTCGCATACAGCGGGCCGGGAATAGGCATTTTGTGCACCGTGAACGGGCGACCCTTGGCGTCGGTGCTGCTTTCCAGCACTTTCATTGCAGCCTGGCAACGCGGGTAGTTCGGGTCCTGCGGATCATCGGTCCAGGCCAGCAATACTTCGCCCGGACGCACGTAGCAGCAGAAGTTATCCACATGGCCGTCGGTTTCGTCGTTGAACAAACCGTCCGGCAGCCAGATGATTTTATCCACCGCCAGATTTGCGCTGAGCACCGCTTCGATGTCGGCACGCTTGAGGTGCGGATTGCGATTGCGGTTCAGCAGGCATTCTTCGGTGGTGATCAGCGTGCCTTCGCCATCGACGTGAATCGAACCGCCTTCGAGCACGAAGCCTTCGGTGCGATAACGTTGGCTGCGCTCGATTTCGAGAATCTTGCCGCCAACCTGCGAGTCGCGATTCCACGGCGCGTACAAACCGCCGTCAAAACCGCCCCAGGAGTTGAAATCCCAGTTCACGCCACGCACTTCGCCGCTGTTATTGATCACGAACGTCGGGCCGGTGTCGCGGACCCAGGCGTCGTCGCTGGACATTTCGACCACGCGAATATTCGGCACATCGAGGCGCGCGCGGGCGTTTTCGTATTGGCCGGCGGACACCGCCACCGTCACCGGTTCAAAACGTGCAATAGCCTTGGCCACCGCGACGTGTGCGGCTTGCGCCGGTTTGCCACCCAGGCGCCAGTTGTCCGGGCGCTCGGGCCAGATCATCCAGGTTTGGGTTTGCGGCGCCCACTCGGCTGGCATGTAGAAGCCATCGGCGCGCGGGGTGCTGTTTAAAGTGGTCATCAGAATCAGGACTCCAGGGAACCGTCGAGGGTTTTCAGCGCAGTGTATAGGTTCGGGCGACGATCACGGAATGAGCCCCACGCGCTGCGGATGTGCTCAAGTTCGTCAAGGTCAAAGCGTTGGACCAGCACGCCTTCTTCGGTTTTATCGAGTTCCTGCACCTTTTCGCCGAACTGGTTGGCGATAAACGAAGAACCATAAAACGTAATGTCGTAGCCGTCCTGCTCTTCGTTGCCGATGCGGTTGCTGGCGATCAGCGGCATCAGGTTGGCGCCGGCATGGCCCTGTTGCACGCGCTGCCAATGGTCGCGGGACGAGATGGTTTTGTCGTGCGGCTCGCTGCCGATCGCGGTCGGGTAGAACAGAATTTCCGCGCCGAGCAACGCCATGCTGCGCGCACATTCCGGGAACCACTGGTCCCAGCAAATGCCCACGCCGATTTTCGCGTAACGGGTATTCCAGACTTTGAAACCGGTGTCGCCCGGGTTGAAGTAATACTTTTCGTGATAGCCAGGGCCGTCCGGGATGTGGCTTTTCCGATAAATCCCGAGGTTGCTGCCGTCGGCATCGATGATCGCGATGCTATTGAACCGCGCGCGACCCGCCAGTTCATAAAAACTGATCGGCAACACCACTTGCAGTTCCTTGGCGATTTTCTGGAAATGCTTGATCGCGACGTTGTCTTCAACTGTCGTCGCCAATTGCAGGTAATCCGCATTCGGCTTCTGGCAGAAGTACGGCGCCTCGAACAATTCCTGCAGGAGAATGATTTGCGCACCTTGGGCCGCTGCCTCACGGACCAGTTTTTCCGCGGTCTCGATGTTGGCTTCGAGGTCCCACGAACACGCCATCTGGGTAGCGGCGACGGTAACGATACGGCTCATGAATCATCTCCTGAATCATTTTTATAGGGAGGCAAGTGGCGACTTTATAGCCGATAAATATCGGCTTTAAAAGTCACATAAAGCCCTTCCGTCTAAAAACAAGCAGAAAACACCGATAACAATCGGATTAAACACCCGCCCCTGTAGGAGTGAGCCTGCTCGCGATCGCGCCGGTCCAGACACTAAAAATGTTGAATGGAAGACCGCTATCGCGAGCAGGCTCACTCCTACAAGGGATAGGGGGGGTTCATAAACCTTCTGCGAGCACTTTGGAGAGCATGTCGACAAAGAAATCCACGCTGCGGCGCGAGGTGACCATTGGCGGTTTGATTTTCAGCACGTTGAGGTAATCCCCGGTCGGCTGCATGAAAATCCCCAACTCACGCAAGCGATCACACAGCGCCGTGGTTTCTTCGGTCGCCGGTTCCAGGGTTTCCCGGTCGCGGATCAACTCGACGCCGAGGTAAAAACCCGAACCGTGCACCGCGCCGACCAGCGGATGAATGTCGATCAGCGCTTCGAGCCGCTGCTTGAAATGGCCACCGACGATCTGCGCGTTTTCCCAGAGTTTTTCTTCTTCCATCACATCCAGCACCGCCATGCCGATCTGGCAACTGACCGGACTGCCGCCCGCCGAGGAGAAAAAGTAACCCTCGGCCTCCAGCGCTTCGGCGATTTCCCGGCGAGTGATCACCGCGCCCAATGGCTGACCGTTGCCCATGCCTTTGGCCATGGTGATGATGTCCGGGACCACGCCTTGCTCCTCGAAACCCCAGAAAAAATCGCCCATGCGCCCGTAACCGACCTGCACTTCATCGGCAATGCACACGCCGCCGCGCGCGCGGACCAGCGCGTACACCTGTTGCAGATAACCGGGCGGCAACGAGATGCCGCCGGCGTTGCCGTACACCGGTTCGCAGATAAACCCGGCCAACTGCCGGTTCTGCTCGGCGATTTTCGCCAGGTTGTGCTCGACGCTGCGCACGTAATCCGGGGTGCTGTGCGGGCCGCGAAATTCGCCGCGATAGGTGTTCGGCGCAATCACCGGGTGTACCCACGCCGGGCGGCTGCTCAAGGCTTTCGGGTTGTCGGCAATCGACGTCGAGACCGCGTCCGCGCCCACCGTCCAGCCGTGATAGGCCTCCAGCACGCTGAGCATGTCGCGACCGCCGCTGTAAGCCCACGCCAAGCGGATCGCCAAGTCATTGGCCTCGCTGCCGCTGTTGACCAGAAACACCCGATCCATGCCGTCCGGCGACAACTTCAACAGCCGTTCGGAAAACTCCGCCACCGCCGCATAGTTGAAGCGCGAATTGGTGTTGAGCAGCGACCACTGACGGCTGGCGACGGCGGCCATGCGCGGATGCCCGTGGCCGAGCACCGCGACGTTGTTGAGCATGTCGAGGTAGGAGCGGCCCTGCATGTCGATCAGGTGATTGCGCCAGCCGCGCTCGATGCGCGGCGGGTCGGCGTAATAGTGTTTTTGCGTGCGGGCGAAACTGGCGTCGCGGCGCGCAAGCAAGGTCTGCGAATCCAGCTCGGCTTCGGCATCACACGCCAGGCCGAGCAACGCCGCCGGCGACGGGCACAGCGCTTGCCAGGCCAACGCGCGCGACGGCGAGCAAAACAGCGGCGCCTCGAAAGAACTGCCACGGCACAACTGCACAATCAGCGGACCGTTGACCGCACCCAGCGCCTGACCTTTGGCCAGTGCCGCGCCGCTTTCATGCGCAGAATTCACCCCCCACAAACGCACACTGAATGGCTCGCCATCAAGCTGCAACACGCCCGCAAACGGCTGCTGCACAACCCCGGCAAACGGCGCTGCGACCGCTGTGCCGTGGGGCACGCGCAACTCGACGTGCAACGGACAGGTATCCGGTTCAGCGGCGCTGTCCGGCTCGGTGCGCGACAAACGATATTGACCGTAACGACTCGCCGCCAGACCGTGCACCGCCGCCGCTTCGTCGAGCAAACGCTGATCGATGCCTGCCTGTTCCCAATTGCCGGCCTCGAAATGAGCGCTGAGGACGCCGAGGTCGATCAAGGCAAATTCGCGCCCGACCAGACTCGGCAATAACGGCGCTAAACCTTCATGGCTCAGGCTCGGCAAGGTCTGGCCGACCGCCGTCAAAATCGCCGCTTCCATCAGCTCCAGTGGCACCGAAGTGGCGACGCGGAAAATTTCCCATTCGTGGCGCAAGTTGTCGCGACTGTATTGATTGCCGGGGTCGATGCTGACCTGCTGCTCGCCACTGAGCACCAGCACCGCTGCACGCGCGACGATCAACGGCCACAGCGCTTTGAGCTCTTCAGGCTGCAACGGGTTGCTCGCGTGATACGCCTGCACCGCCGGCAAAATGTAAAACGGATCGCCCTCGGCGTGATGCAGCAACGCCGCGCAGGTCACCGACAAATCGGTGATGCGCCAAGTGCGAATCAGGTCGCCGAAATCGATCACACCCTGCAGCTGCCACTGCCGTTGCGCATCGCGCTGCCACACGACGTTATCGTCGGTGATGTCCATGTGAATCGCTTGCACCGGCAGCTTGTCGATCAGCGGCAGCAGGCGTCGCTCGGCGTGTTCGGCGGCCTCGCTGACTAACGCGCGTTGTCGCTCATCAGCGATCACCGGCAGCAAATGCGCGATCAGCGCGTGGGCGTGGCGGGCGTCCCATTGCAGCGTGCGCTCAAGCCCGGCGTGCGCGAACGTCGCCAGCGCCAGGTCCATGTCCGCGCACAGCCGCCCGAAACCACTGACTACCGAACCCGGCAGGTGCGCAAGCTGCGTCAACGGCTGGCCTTCGATGTAGTCGAGCAAACGCACATGCAGCGGCTGCCCGTCGACGTCGAGCGAAAGAATCTCTTCGCCGCAATTGGCCGCCATCACCCGTGGCACCGGCACCTGCGAATGCTCGGCCAGATGCTTGAGCCCGGCGTGTTGCGCCTGCAATTCGATCTTCGCGTAATCGCCCCGACACATTTTCAGGACGAATCGCCCACGCTCACTGTCGACGCGGTAGTTCAGATCCTGCTGACTGCCCAACGCCTGCAACGTCCCGCTCAAGCCGTAATGCCGCTGCAGCAACGCCAACGCTTGCGCCACAGACACTTGCGGGCTGGGCAAACTGGCGCGATGAATCAACGTGGCGAGCGGCATACAACGACCTCTGAAATGTTATTTGGCGCCTATATCGCCATTGCCTCGGGGGATAATCAACCCCCTGCTGCGGCGGCAAAAGCCAAATACGACCAACAACCCTCTTGCACCACCCCGCTCCTGCCGACAAGCTATGCTCATTCGTTTTATCGTCTTACGGAAAAAGGTTGGCCAACATGCGTATTCTCATCACCGGCGGTGCCGGTTTCATTGGCTCGGCCCTGATCCGCCACCTGATTCGGCACACCGAGCACGAAGTGCTCAATCTCGACAAGCTGACCTACGCCGGCAATCTCGAATCGCTGACCAGCATTGCCACCGATACCCGCTACGAATTCGTCCAGGCCGACATCGTCGATCAGGCCGCCGTCAGCGCGGTGCTGGCACGCTTTCAGCCACACGCGATCATGCACTTGGCGGCAGAATCCCACGTCGACCGTTCCATCGACGGTCCGTCGGATTTCATCCAGACCAATATTGTCGGCACCTACAGCCTGCTCGAGGCCACTCGCGCCTACTGGCTGACCTTGGCCGAAGCCGAGAAAAGCGCTTTCCGCTTCCATCACATTTCCACCGACGAGG
Organism: Pseudomonas sp. 43NM1; assembly: GCF_002836905.1. Lineage (NCBI taxonomy): Bacteria > Pseudomonadati > Pseudomonadota > Gammaproteobacteria > Pseudomonadales > Pseudomonadaceae > Pseudomonas > Pseudomonas sp. 43NM1. Next base: position 13,672 of record NZ_MKGS01000210.1, read on the forward strand.
TGTACGGCGACCTGCACGGCGTCGATGACCTGTTCACCGAAACCACGCCTTACGCGCCGAGTTCGCCGTACTCCGCCAGCAAAGCCGCGTCCGACCACTTGGTTCGCGCCTGGCAGCGCACCTACGGGTTACCAGTGTTGCTGACCAATTGCTCGAACAATTACGGGCCGTTCCACTTCCCGGAAAAACTCATTCCGCTGGTGATCCTCAATGCGCTGGCGGGCAAGCCGCTGCCGGTGTACGGCAACGGCCTGCAAGTGCGCGACTGGCTGTTCGTCGAGGACCACGCCCGCGCGCTGCTCAAAGTGGTGACCGAAGGCGTGGTCGGCGAGACCTACAACATTGGCGGCCACAACGAGCAGAAAAACATCGACGTGGTGCGCGGGATCTGTGCGCTGCTCGAAGAATTGGCGCCGAACAAACCGCAAGGCGTCGCGCAGTTTGCCGACCTGATCACTTTTGTTCAGGACCGCCCTGGCCACGACCTGCGCTACGCAATCGACGCCAGCAAAATTGAACGTGAGCTCGGCTGGGTGCCGGAAGAAACCTTCGAAACCGGCCTGCGCAAAACCGTGCAGTGGTATTTGGATAATCTCGAATGGTGCCGCCGCGTGCAGGATGGCAGCTATCAGGGCCAACGCCTGGGCGCCATCGACATCAAGGAGCTGCTCGCATGATGAAAGGTATTGTTTTGGCCGGTGGCTCGGGCACGCGCCTGCACCCGATCACGTTAGGCGTGTCCAAACAGCTGCTGCCGGTGTACGACAAACCGATGATCTATTACCCGATCTCGGTGTTGATGCTGGCCGGCATCAAGGACATTTTGCTGATTTCGACGCCGCAGGACCTGCCGCAATATCGCAACCTGTTGGGCGACGGCAGCCAGTTCGGGGTGACCTTCAGCTACGCCGAACAGCCCTCGCCGGACGGCTTGGCGCAGGCCTTTCTGATCGGTGAAGAATTTATCGGCGACGACCCGGTGTGCCTGATCCTCGGCGACAACATCTTCCACGGCCAGCACTTTGGCGATCAATTGAAGAACGCCGCAAAACGCCCTTCCGGCGCCACGGTGTTCGGCTATTGGGTCAAGGACCCGGAGCGCTTCGGCGTGATTGATTTCGACAGCGAAGGACGCGCGCTGTCGATTGAAGAAAAACCGAAAACCCCGAAATCCAGCTATGCCGTCACCGGCCTGTATTTCTACGACAACGACGTGATCAAGATCGCCAAAGCAGTGAAACCGTCACCGCGTGGCGAACTGGAAATCACCGACGTCAACAACGCCTACCTCACACGCGGCGACTTGCAGGTCGAGCGTTTCGGCCGTGGTTTTGCCTGGCTCGACACTGGCACCCACGACAGCCTGCTGGAAGCGTCGCAGTACGTGCAGACCATCGAACACCGCCAGGGTCTGAAAGTCGCCTGCCTCGAAGAAATCGCCTACGAGAATGGCTGGATCAGCCGCGAACTGTTGCTCGAACGCGCGGCTTATTTCGGCAAGACCGGTTACGGCCAATACCTGTTCATGCTCGCCGGAGAAGCGCAATGAACGTGATTGAAACCGCCCTGCCCGGCGTGCTGATCATCGAACCGAAAGTCTTCGGTGACGAGCGTGGTTTTTTCTACGAAAGCTTCAACGCCAAGGCATTCGCCGAAGCCACTGGCCTCGACACGCAGTTCGTTCAGGACAACCATTCGCGCTCGCAGCGAGGCGTGCTGCGCGGCTTGCACTATCAGTTGGAAAACGTTCAGGGAAAACTGGTGCGCGTCACTGCCGGTGAAGTGCTCGACGTGGCGGTGGACATTCGCCGCAGCTCGGCACATTTCGGCCAGTGGGTGGCGGTGCGTTTGTCTGCCGACAATCACCGTCAACTCTGGGTACCTGAAGGATTTGCCCACGGTTTTGTGGTGCTCAGCGAAGTCGCCGAATTCCTCTACAAAACCACCGATTACTACACGCCGTCCGCTGAGCGCTGCATTCGCTGGGACGACCCAACCCTGGCCATCGACTGGCAACTGCACGCCGCGCCGCAACTGTCGGCCAAGGATCAGAACGGCAAAAGTCTGCTTGAGGCTGATCTGTTCCCATGAAAATCCTCATCAACGGCCAGCACGGGCAAGTCTCGCAAGAACTGCAACGGCATTTGAGCCACCTCGGCGAGCTGGTCGTGCTCGGTCGCGAACAGCTCGACCTGGCGCAACCCGAGCAGATCCGCCAACAGGTGCAACGCATTCGCCCGGACCTGATCATCAACGCCGCCGCACACACAGCCGTCGATCAAGCGGAAAGCGAGCCGCAACTGGCGTTTGCGATCAACGCCAGCGCGCCGGGGATTCTCGCCGAACAAGCGCTTGAACTGGGCGTCCCGTTGATTCACTACTCCACCGATTACGTGTTCGATGGCAGCAAACCCGCGCCCTACACCGAGGACGACGCGCCCAACCCGCTTGGCGTCTACGGCAAAAGCAAACTGGCTGGCGAACAGGCGATCAGCGCGGTGCAGGGCCAGCATCTGATCCTGCGCACCAGTTGGGTCTACTCGACCCACGGGCGTAATTTTCTGCTGACCATGCAGCGCTTGCTCCAGGAAAAACCGGAAATGCGCATCGTCGCCGATCAGATCGGCGCGCCGACCTGGGCCGGTACGATTGCCCGCAGCACGTTGGCGCTGATCGAGCGTTGGCAGTCCGGGAATGCAGGAGCGTGGGGCACTTATCACCTGACCGCGCAGGGTGAAACTTCGTGGTTCGGTTTCGCCCAGGCCATCGGCGAAGCGCTGCGCGAACAAGGCAAGCCGTGCGCGAACCTGCTGCCGATTCCGTCCAGCGATTACCCAACGCCGGCCGCGCGCCCGTTGAACTCGCGGCTCGACTGCTCGCGACTGCAACGCGAGTGGGGCGTCAGCCAGGCGGATTGGCAAACCGCGCTGCGCGAGTGTCTTGCCGAGCAACCCTAGGCATAATGCGCCTGTCCCCCCAGGCGCTCGATGCTCATGACTCCGACCCTCCCCCGCAGACCTCGCTGGCGCAGTCTGGCCCTGCTCGCGCTGTGCCTGGCGCCTCTGCTGTGGCCGCTGCAGCATCTGGCCGAGCGTTATTACCGCAGCGAACTGGCCGGGCAGAATCGTCAGACCCTCGACCTCTACGTCGCCAACCTGCTGGGCACGCTGCATCGCTATGAAGTGTTGCCGCAGATTCTCGGCGACCTGCCGGCGCTGCGCGCAGTGCTCGGCGCGCCCGACGATGGCGTCACCCAGGGCAACGCCAACCGCTTGCTGAAAAACATCAGCGCGCAGTCCGGCGCCGAAGTCATGTACCTGATGGACACCAGCGGCAAGACCCTCGCGGCGTCGAATTGGGACAAACACGACAGTTTTGTCGGGCGCAATTTCTCCTTCCGGCCGTACTTCAGCGAAGCCATGGCCGGGCGGCTCGGGCGCTTCTTCGGGCTGGGCACGACCTCGGCCAAACGCGGTTACTTCTTCGCCGCGGCGGTGCGCGAAGGCGAGAAAATCATCGGCGTGCTGGTGGTCAAGGTTGACCTCGACCACACCGAAAGCCTGTGGGGCAAAACCCCGGAACAACTGCTGCTGACCGATCACAACGGCGTGGTCATTCTCACTTCGCGGCCGGAGTGGCGCTTTCGCTCGACCCGCGCCTTGAGTGACGCAGAGAACACCGCCATCAGCGCGATTCAGCCGTACCCGACGCGCGATCCCCGGCCACTGCGGCTCAATCCCAACGCCTGGCTGACGCAGACGCAACAGATCGAAGAAACCGGCTGGAACGTCAGCATTCTCGCGCCGCGCACCTTGATTGACCGCCCGGTGCGCACCGTCGTCGCGATTGGCGGCGCGACGTTGCTGGTGTTGATGCTGCTACTCGGTTTGATGATGCAGCGCCGTCGGCATTATCTGGAGCGCATCGCGTTCGAAGCCAAGGCCCGCCGCGAGCTCGAAGGTCGGGTCGCCGAGCGCACCAGCGACCTCGAAGGCCTCAACCGCCGTCTGAAACAGGAAGTATTGGAGCGCGAACAGGCGCAACAGGAACTGGTCCGCGCGCAGGATGATCTGGTTCAGGCGGGCAAACTGTCGGCACTGGGGACGATGTCGGCGAGCATCAGCCACGAGCTCAATCAGCCGCTGGCGGCGATCCGCAGCTACGCGGAAAACGCCGAGGTGTTGCTCGATCATCAGCGCACCGACGATGCGCGCGGCAACCTCAAATTGATCAGCGAACTGACCGGGCGCATGGCCTCGATCATCGCCCACTTGCGCGCGTTCGCCCGCCGCGACCGCCACGCCCCGGAAAGCGTCGCCCTGCAACCGGCACTGGACGATGCGCTGGCGTTGCTGGCCAAGCGCCGACGCAGCATGGAAGTCGAGTTGATCCGCGATCTGCCGGCGGCGACCTTGTGGGTCGAGGCCGGCGAAACCCGCTTGCGCCAAGTGCTCGGCAACCTGCTGGCCAACGCCCTCGATGCCCTCACCGAAAAAGGCCCGCCGCGCAAACTCTGGCTGAGTGCCCAATCCACCAGCGAAGGCGTCAACCTGTACATTCGCGACAACGGCCCGGGGTTTTGCATGGAAGCCCTCGGCCGCGCGAGCGAGCCTTTTTACACGACCAAAACCCGCACTCAGGGGCTCGGGCTGGGCCTGGCGATTTGCGAAACCCTGATGCGCGCCTTCGGCGGTGAACTGTCGTTCGCCAACCACAAGGAGGGCGGCGCCCTGATTACCCTGAAGCTGCGCGCAGGCGCACCCGGCGTGAGCCTGCAACCGTCCGAGGACCGAAGTGCATGACCATCGATAACCGCATTCAGGTGGTGTTGATCGACGATGATCCGCATCTGCGCCAGGCACTGAGCCAGACGCTGGACCTCGCCGGCCTGAAGATTCTGCCACTGGCCGAAGCCAAGGGCCTGGCCGCGCAACTGGAGCGCGACTGGCCGGGCGTGGTGGTCAGCGACATCCGCATGCCAGGCATGGACGGCCTCGAATTGCTGACCGAGCTGCACGCCCAAGACCCGGAGCTGCCGGTGCTGCTGATCACCGGCCACGGCGATGTGCCGCTGGCGGTGCAGGCGATGCGCGCCGGGGCGTATGACTTCCTCGAAAAACCCTTCGCCAGCGATGCCCTGCTCGACAGCGTGCGCCGCGCCCTCGACTTGCGCCGTTTGGTGCTGGACAACCGCAGCCTGCGCCTGGCCCTCAGCGACCGCAATGAACTGAGCACCCGACTGGTCGGGCAATCGGCGCAAATGCTGCGTTTGCGCGAGCAGATCGGCGCGCTCGCGGCGACCAAGGCTGACGTGCTGATCCTCGGCGAAACCGGCGCCGGCAAGGAAGTGGTGGCGCGGGCGCTGCACGATTTGTCGAGCCGGCGTAACGGTCCGTTTGTCGCGATCAATGCCGGCGCGCTGGCCGAATCGGTGGTCGAGAGCGAGCTGTTCGGTCACGAGCCCGGCGCGTTTACCGGCGCGCAAAAACGCCGTATCGGCAAGTTCGAATTCGCCAATGGCGGCACGCTGTTCCTCGATGAAATCGAAAGCATGAGCCTCGACGTGCAGGTCAAACTGCTGCGCATGTTGCAGGAACGGGTGGTCGAGCGCTTGGGCGGCAATCAGCTGATTCCGCTGGACATCCGCGTGATCGCCGCGACCAAGGAAGACTTGCGCCAGGCCGCCGATCAAGGGCGTTTTCGCGCCGACTTGTATTACCGCTTGAACGTCGCGCCGCTGCGCATTCCGCCGCTGCGTGAACGCGGCGAAGATGCGCTGATGCTGTTCCAGCATTTTGCCGACGAAGCCAGCGCCCGCCACGGTTTGCCGCCGCATGAACTGCAACCGGGGCAACGCGCGTTGTTGCTGCGCCACAACTGGCCGGGCAATGTGCGCGAACTGCAAAACGCCGCTGAACGTTTCGCCCTCGGTCTGGAATTGGCGCTGGATAACAGTGCATTTGAGGGCGGTGCCGGGACCACGGTGGAAGTGCTCAGCGGCGGGCTCAGCGAGCAGGTCGAGAACTTCGAGAAAACCCTGATCGCCGCCGAACTCGCGCGCTCGCACAGCTCGGTGCGCAGCCTCGCCGAAGCCTTGGGCATTCCGCGTAAAACCTTGCACGACAAGTTGCGCAAGCACGGTTTGAACTTCGCCGACGGCGGCGCGCACAGCCACACCGACGAGCTCGATTGAGCCAGCGTTTTTTCATTTCAGCAAACAAGGGGCCGTGCATGAGCCGCGACAGTCGTCACCTGCAATCGATCCTCCACCACGACATTCCCCTGACGCGGGACATGGGCCTGACAGTGCTCGACTGGCATGACCAGCAACTGCGTTTGCAGTTGCCACTGGAGGCCAACGTCAATCACAAAAGCACCATGTTCGGCGGCAGTCTGTACTGCGGCGCGGTGCTGGCGGGTTGGGGCTGGCTGCATTTGCGCTTGCGTGAGGAAGGCATCGAAGACGGCCACATCGTGATTCAGGAAGGGCAGATCAGCTACCCGTTGCCGGTGACCAGCGATGCGATTGCGATTTGCCAGGCACCGAGCGCGGCGGTGTGGAAGAAGTTTCTGGCGATGTATCAGCGCTACGGCCGGGCGCGATTGACCCTGAATTCGCGAATCGTGAACAGCGGAAGCGAAGAAGCGGCGGTGACGTTCAGCGGGCAATACGTGCTGCACCGCTAAGCATCAGTTTTATCTGCCCCCAAAACCTGTGGGAGCGAGCTTGCTCGCGATAGCGGCATCACACTCAACATCAACGTTGACTGACCCACCGCCATCGCGAGCAAGCTCGCTCCCACATGGGTTCGAGTAGCGATCTTATCCGCGTGCAAGCTCCAACAATTTTTCGCGCCACGCTGCTTTGGCCGGCAGTGCCAGGAAGAACTCATTCAACAGCGATTCTCGCGCCGGATAGCTGAACGGCGCGCCGCTCAATTCCAGCACCTCACCGCCCGCGCCTTCGAGCACGCCTTGCGCCGCTGCCGTGTCCCATTGCGATGTCGGCGCCAGGCGTGGATAACAATCCGCCGCGCCTTCGGCCAGCATGCAAAATTTCAGCGAACTGCCGAAATTCGCCAAGTGCAATTCGCCGAGGCTTTCACTCAAACCGGCCAGCAAACGCTCTTGCTCAGGGCTGGAATGTCGACGGCTGGCAACCACGGTAAACGCCTCGCCCGCCGCTGGCACGTCGCGTACGTAAATCGGCAGCGGCGCCGCATCCGTGTCGCCGCGCCACGCGCCCAATCCCGCGCCACCGACGTAGAAACGTC
>NZ_MKGS01000211.1:0-20915 GCF_002836905.1 Pseudomonas sp. 43NM1
GTTGGGGGGAAACAGGTGGTCTGTGAGGACGCCTTCGCGGGCAAGCCTCGCTCCTACAGGGGGCTGGGTGTGTTTGGGGAAACAGGTGGTCTGTGAGGTCGCCAGACTCAAACCACATCAACCCCGACATGAATCGCATCATGGCGCCAAAACTCCAAGTCACAATCGATCAACCTCCCCCGCTGATCATAATTGACCCGAACAATCCTCAACCCCGGACTCCCCACCGACACCCTCAACGCAGAAGCTGCATCCACCGACAACGCCGTCGGCACAATCTCAAACCGCACCCGGCCATAGTGCAAATCGTAATGCCGCGCATACAACTCGGTAATCGACTCATTCAAATCAAAATCGAGAATCCCCGGAAAAAACTGCGGATTCAAATAATGCTCCACGTACAACACCAACCGCCCATCAATCCGCCGCGCCCGACACACCTGAATCACACTCGACAACGCCGGCAACTGCAACCACTCACACACCGCCGCCGAAGCCGGCTGCAACCGCGCTGAAATCACCTCCGTCGACGGCACCCGCCCCTGCGCACTCACCATCGCGTGAAAATGACTGCGCTGCATCAGGTTATAAGCAAGACGCGGCGGCGAAACAAACCAGCCACGGCGCTCCTCCCGATAAATCTGCCCCTGCGCCTCCAACTGCAACAACGCCTCGCGCACGGTAATCCGCGTCGTCCCGAACAACTCACTGAGCTTGCGCTCGGCCGGCAACTTACTCCCGGCCGCCAACAACCCATGGCCCAGTTGCTCCTGCAACACCTGGCCAATCGCTGTCACCGCTTTGATTGCCTCATCGCGCATCAAACGTTACCTATCTGGACTAGACCAGCACTGAATCGGGGCACCGCTGCCGGCAAAAACCGCCTGAGCAACGTCCAGCAAGCCTAGGCAGCCCAGATGACCAACAGATGACAAAGCCGCCCAACGGTCATCAAAAACGCCCGCGCAAACCTTGCAATACATCGGCCAAGTCCCAGCTCAGCGGGCCGCTGCCCATGGTCTACGCTTACCGGGCACCCGCCAGATCCGGGCAAATAAAAGCCCCGTCGGGCGACCGCCGACATGAAAGTGTCATGCAGTCCGCCTAAATTGGCTCAGGTATTGCTGACCTAGACCAACACCACCGCAATCGCAGCGTTGAAAACGCCCAAAGGAGCTTCGGATGAAACAGCTTTTCCTGGCATCACTGTTAGGCTCGACCATTGCCATGTGCACCGCCGCGATGGCGGCTGATGATTTGAAAACCCTGGAAGCCGCAGCGAAGGCGGAAGGTGCAGTCAACAGCGTCGGCATGCCCGATGACTGGGCGAACTGGAAAGGCACGTGGGAAGACCTGGCGAAAAAATACGGCCTGAAACACGTCGACACCGACATGAGCTCGGCGCAGGAAATCGCCAAGTTCGCTGCTGAGAAAGACAACGCCAGCGCCGACATCGGCGACGTCGGTGCAGCCTTCGGCCCGATCGCGGTCAAGCAAGGCGTGGTGCAACCGTACAAGCCAACCACTTGGGAACAAATTCCTGCCTGGGCCAAAGACACCGACGGCAACTGGGCGCTGGCCTACACCGGCACCATCGCATTCATCGTCAACAAAAAACTCCTGCACGGCTCCGAATCGCCAACCAAATGGGCTGACCTGAAAACCGGCAAATACAAGGTTTCCATCGGTGACGTGAGCACCGCCGCGCAAGCCGCCAACGGTGTTCTGGCGGCTGCTTACGCCAATGGCGGTGACGAGAAAAACCTGGCTCCGGCCCTGCTGCTGTTCGCCGACATCGCCAAGCAAGGGCGTTTGTCGATGGCCAACCCGACCATCGCCACCATGGAAAAAGGCGAAATCGAAGTCGGCGTGGTCTGGGACTTCAACGGCCTGAGCTACAAAGCCAAGATGGCCAACCCGGATGACTACACCGTGCTGATCCCGTCCGACGGTTCGGTGATTTCCGGTTACACCACCATCATCAACAAGTACGCGAAGAACCCGAACGCCGCCAAGCTGACCCGCGAATACATCTTTAGCGACGCCGGCCAGATCAACCTGGCGCGCGGCAACGCTCGTCCGATTCGCGCAGAGCACCTGCAACTGCCGGCCGAGGTCCAGGCCAAATTGCTGCCGAACGAGCAGTACAAAGGCGTGACCCCGATCAAAGACCCCGACGCATGGGAAAAAACCTCCAAAGCCCTGCCGCAGAAGTGGAACGAAGAAGTCATTGTTGAAATGAAGTGATGCTTCATCTGTAGGAGCAAAGCTTGCTCGCGAAGACGGACTGACATTCAACATTGATGTTGGCTGAAAGTCCGCCTTCGCGGGCAAGCCTCGCTCCTACAGGTTTTGTTGTTATCTACTGTTTTGCGGAGTTCTCGCCCCTATGAAGCACAACGTCATCCTTGTCGTGCTCGACGGCCTCAATTACGAGGTCGCACGCCACGCCATGGGGCACCTGCAGGCTTACGTTGGCGCAGGACGCGCAGCGCTGTACAAACTGGAGTGCGAACTGCCGGCCCTGTCCCGACCGCTTTACGAATGCATCCTGACCGGCGTTACGCCGATCGACAGCGGCATCGTCCACAACAACGTCTCGCGCCTGTCCAACCAGCGCAGCATCTATCACTACGCGCGCGACGCCGGCCTGACCACTGCCGCCGCGGCTTATCACTGGGTCAGCGAGCTGTACAACCGTTCGCCATTTGTCGCCGCCCGCGATCGTCACACCGATGACGCTGAACTGCCGATCCAGCACGGGCACTTCTACTGGAGCGACCACTACCCCGATTCGCACCTGTTCGCCGACGCGGAAAACCTGCGCCTGCGCCATGCGCCGAACTTTCTGCTGATCCACCCGATGAACATCGACGACGCCGGGCACAAGCACGGCCTCGACACGCCGCAGTACCGCAACAGCGCGCGCTCGGCCGACATCATCCTCGCCGATTACCTGCAAACCTGGCTCGACGCCGGCCACCAGGTATTGGTGACCGCTGACCACGGCATGAACAACGACCGCTCGCACAACGGCCTGCTGCCGGAAGAACGCGAAGTGCCGCTGTTTGTCCTCGGCGACGCCTTCAGCCTCAACCCCGACGCGGCGCCGAAACAATTCGAAATCTGCGGCAGCGTCTGCGAACTGCTCGGCGTGCCCCACGACAAACCTGTGTGCCGGGAGCTGCTCAAGTGAACGCCATGACTCGCGGCAAATGGCTGGCGGCGCTGTGTCTGGTGCCCTTCGCTCTGTTCTTTATCGTGTTCGAAATCGCCCCGCTGGTCTGGGTGATGATCAACAGTCTGCAATCGGAAGAGTTCGGCTGGGGCGTCGCCAACTTCAGCAAAATCTTCAGCTCGAAGTTCTATTTGCAGGCGATCCAGTACAGCCTCGAAATCAGTTTCTGGTCGAGTGTATTCGGCATCATCATCGCCGTGCTTGGCGCGTATTCGTTGCGCCGGGTCGACTCCAGACTGCGCAACTTCGTCAACGCCTTCGCCAACATGACCAGCAACTTCGCCGGCGTGCCACTGGCCTTCGCGTTCATCATTCTGCTCGGCTTCAACGGCAGCTTCACCATCATGCTCAAGCAGGCCGGGATCATTCAGGACTTCAACCTGTACTCGAAAACCGGCCTGATCATTCTCTACACCTACTTCCAGATTCCGCTCGGCGTGTTGCTGCTGTACCCGGCGTTCGACGCCTTGCGCGAAGACTGGCGCGAGTCTGCCGAACTGCTCGGCGCCAACGGTTGGCAATTCTGGCGCCACATCGGTTTGCCGGTGCTGACCCCGGCGCTGCTCGGCACCTTCGTGATCCTGCTGGCCAACGCCCTCGGCGCCTACGCCACGGTCTACGCGCTGACCACCGGCAACTTCAACGTGCTGCCGATCCGCATCGCGGCGATGGTTTCCGGCGACATTTCCCTCGACCCGAACATGGCCAGCGCCCTCGCCGTGGTGCTGGTGGCGTTGATGACCCTGGTGACCATCGTCCATCAGTTGCTGTTGAAGAGGAGCTACCATGTCTCGCGCTGAATTGGGCCCCGTCGGCGTCTACCACCGGGTCGTGGTGTATCTGCTGTTTGCGATCCTGTTATTGCCACTGCTCGGCACGCTGATCTATTCGATCTCCAGCAGCTGGTCGGCGACCATTCTGCCCAGCGGTTTCACCTTCAAATGGTATGTGCAGCTGTGGAGCGATCCGCGTTTCCTCCACGCTTTCGGCCAGTCGCTGCTGGTGTGCGTCGGCGCGCTGATCCTCTCGGTGGTGCTGATTCTGCCGCTGCTGTTTGTGGTGCATTACCACTTCCCGAAACTCGATGCGCTGATGAACATCCTGATCCTGCTGCCCTTCGCGGTGCCGCCGGTGGTGTCCTCGGTCGGCCTGCTGCAACTGTACGGTTCCGGGCCGTTGGCGATGGTTGGCACGCCGTGGATTCTGATCGGTTGCTACTTCACCGTCGCGCTGCCGTTCATGTACCGCGCGATCACCAACAACCTGCAAGCGATCAACCTGCGCGACCTGATGGACGCCGCGCAACTGCTCGGCGCCAGCACTTTTCAAGCGGCATTCCTGGTGGTGCTGCCGAACTTGCGCAAGGGTTTGATGGTGGCGTTGCTGCTGTCGTTCTCGTTCCTTTTCGGTGAGTTCGTGTTCGCCAACATCCTCGTCGGCACGCGTTACGAAACCTTGCAGGTCTACCTCAACAACATGCGCAACAGCAGCGGCCACTTCACCAGCGCGCTGGTGATTTCCTACTTCTTCTTTGTGCTGGTTCTGACCTGGGCGGCCAATATCTTGAACAAGGACAAAAGCGAATGAGCTACGTCAGCGTCCAACACCTGCAAAAAAGCTACGCCGGCACGCCAGTCTTCAGCGATATCAATTGCGAAATTCAGAAGGGTGAATTCGTCACCCTCCTCGGCCCTTCCGGTTGTGGCAAGTCGACTTTGCTGCGCTGTATCGCCGGGCTGACCTCGGTGGATGGCGGCAAGATCCTGCTGGATGGCGTCGATATCGTGCCGCTGAGCCCGCAGAAACGCGGAATCGGCATGGTGTTCCAAAGCTACGCGCTGTTCCCGAACATGACGGTGGAACAGAACGTCGCGTTCGGTTTGCGCATGCAAAAGGTCAACGCCGACGACAGCCACCGACGCGTCGCCGACGTGCTGAAACTGGTCGAGCTCAACGAGTTTGCCGCGCGTTATCCGCATCAACTGTCTGGCGGTCAATGTCAGCGGGTGGCGCTGGCGCGTTCGTTGGTTACGCGGCCTCGCCTGTTGTTGCTGGATGAGCCGTTGTCGGCGCTGGATGCGCGGATTCGCAAACATCTGCGCGAACAGATCCGCCAGATTCAGCGCGAACTCGGCTTGACCACGATCTTCGTCACACACGATCAGGAAGAAGCGCTGACGATGTCTGATCGCATTTTCCTGATGAATCAGGGAAAAATCGTACAAAGCGGCGACGCCGAAACCCTCTACACCGCGCCCGTCGATGTGTTCGCCGCCGGTTTTATCGGCAACTACAACCTGCTCGACGCCGACAGCGCGACAAAACTGTTGCAGCGACCGATCAACAGCCGCATCGCGATTCGCCCGGAGGCCATCGAACTGAGCCTCAACGGCGAACTCGACGCGCAGATCCGCAGCCACAGCCTGCTGGGCAACGTGATCCGCTACCGGGTCGAGGCCCGAGGCGTGGAATTGGTGGTGGACGTGTTGAACCGCTCGGCGGCGGATCTGCATCCCGACGGTCAGCGCTTGGCGCTTTCCATCGATCCGACCGCCCTGTGTGAGGTAGCCTGATGCCTTTGCTGATGTTGAAGAGAGAACTGCACTGATGGCCCTGGCAATTTTTGATCTGGACGAAACCCTGATTCATGGCGACTGCGCCACCCTCTGGAGCGAACAGATGGGCCGGCTGGGCTGGGTTGATCCCGAGTCGTTCATGCGGCAGAACAATGAACTGATGGACGCTTACAGCCACGGCAAACTGCGGATGGAGGACTACATGGCCTTCAGCCTCGAACCGATGATCGGGCGCACGCCGGAAGAGGTCGATCACCTGGTCGGCCCGTGGGTTGAAGACTTTATCGAGCCGATTATTTTCAGCGACGCCACCAAAACCATCGCCGCGCACCGCAAGGCCGGTGACCGAATTCTGGTGATTTCGGCGTCAGGCACGCATTTGGTCAGGCCGATTGCTGATCGACTGGGCATCGACGAGATTCTCGCCATCGAACTGGAAGTCGCGCACGGCGTTTACAGCGGCAACACAGTTGGCACGCTGACCTACCGCGAAGGCAAAATCACCCGATTACTGGAATGGCTCGATGCCGAAGAGGAAAACCTCGAAGGCGCAAGCTTCTATTCCGATTCGCGCAACGACCTGCCGCTGCTGCTGAAAGTCGACTTCCCGCACGTGGTCAACCCGGACCCGGTGCTGCTTGAGCACGCCGAAAAAGCCGGCTGGCCAATCCACCTCTGGAAATAACCGATACCCCCACAGGGACCGCAAAAAACCTGTAGGAGCGAGGCTTGCCCGCGAATGCCGCGACGCGGTTTAACTGACGGACCGCGTTATCGTTCTTCGCGGGCAAGCCTCGCTCCTACAAGGGCATCGGTTCGCGCCGGGGATCTGGGTTTTCAGGTCAGGCTTTCGTCGATCAGCAGGACCAGTTTCCCCGAGACTGTGTTGCTCGCCAGTTCCGCGAAGGCGGCTTCGGCGTCCTTGACTTTGAAGGCCTTCGCCAACTGCGGTTTCAACCGACCTTCGGCAAACAATGGCCAAACGTGCTGGCTCAGTTCGCTGAACAAATCAGCCTTGAACTGATCATCGCGGCTGCGCAACGTCGAGCCCAGCAACTGCACGCGTTTGCCCAACACCTGCGCCAGATCGAGCTTGGCCTCACGGCCGCCCATCAAACCGATCAACACCCAACGGCCATCCAGCGCCGTCAGCTTCAGGTTCAGCGCCGCGTAATTGCCGCCCACCGGGTCGAGAATCACGTTGAACGGCCCCAGATCACTCAAGCTCTCCAGGTCGCCAGTGCGCACCACCCCGCCCTGCGCGCCGAGGGCTTCGCAGTACGCCAGACGCTCGGCCGACCCGACGCTGACCCAACACGGGCTGCCAAACGCCTTGCACAACTGGATCGCCGCAGAACCGATGCCACTCGCTCCAGCGTGCAGCAGAACTTTCTCACCGGGCTTGAGCGCGGCAAGATGAAATAAATTTAACCAAACAGTTGCATACACTTCCGGCAACGCGGCGGCCTCGGCCAGCGACACACCTTCGGGAACCGGCAACACATGCCGTCCGTCGACAACCACTTCCTCGGCCATGCCGCCCCCGGCCAGCAAGGCGCAAACCCGGTCCCCGACCTGCCAGGACGAGCCCGCGCCGACCTCGCTGATCACCCCCGAACACTCAAGACCCAGCACCTGACTGGCTCCCGGCGGGGGCGGATAAAGGCCTGCCTTCTGTAACAAATCGGCGCGATTGAGGCCCGCTGCCGCCACCCGAATCCGCACTTGTCCTACATCACACGTAGGACTCGGCTCTTCAACCCACTCCACTTGACCGTCAACGCCTTGCAATGCTTTCACAGTGCCTCCATAGTGAGTCTGGACTGAGCCCGGCGCTGTATCACCGGGCTTTCTTGCATTATGTGACCGGCCCTTTGTGGAACCGGCGACTTCAAAGACGGCCTAATATGCGTGATCAATTGTCCCCGCGTCGAATCAGCATGAAGCAACTGTTCCCCAGCACCGCCCTAGCCCTATTCATTGGTATCGGCCTTCTGCCGATGTCGAGCAATTCGTTTGCAGCCAATAGCTGGGACAAACTTCAGCCTGATCGTGACGAAGTAATCGCCAGTCTGAACGTCGTCGAGCTGCTCAAACGCCACCACTACAGCAAGCCGCCGCTCGACGATGCGCGCTCGGTGATCATCTACGACAGCTACCTCAAGCTGCTGGATCCATCGCGCAGCTACTTCATGGCCAGCGACATCGCCGAATTCGACAAATGGAAAACCCAGTTTGACGACTTCCTCAAAAGCGGCGATCTGAACGCCGGGTTCACCATCTACAAGCGCTACCTGGACCGCGTCAAAGCGCGTCTGGACTTCGCCCTTGCCGAGCTGAACAAAGGCGTCGACAAAATCGACTTCACCACCAAAGAAACCTTGCTGATCGATCGCAAGGACGCTGCGTGGCTCAAATCCACCGCCGAACTCGACGACCTGTGGCGCAAACGCGTCAAGGACGAAGTGCTGCGGATGAAGATCGCCGGCAAGGATTCCAAACAAATCCAGGAAACCCTGACCAAGCGCTACAAGAACCAATTGTCGCGTCTGGACCAGACCCGCCCGGAAGACATCTTCCAGGCGTACATCAACACCTTCGCCATGTCCTACGACCCGCACACCAACTATCTGTCGCCGGATAACGCGGAAAACTTCGACATCAACATGAGCCTGTCCCTCGAAGGCATCGGCGCCGTGTTGCAGAGCGACAACGACCAAGTGAAAGTCGTGCGTCTGGTGCCAGCCGGCCCGGCCGACAAGACCAAACAGGTTGCACCGGCCGACAAGATCATCGGCGTTGCCCAAGGCAACAAAGAGATGGTCGACGTGGTGGGCTGGCGTCTCGACGAAGTGGTCAAACTGATCCGTGGTCCGAAAGGCACCATCGTGCGCCTGGAAGTCATCCCGGCGAGCAATGCGCCGAACGACCAGACCACCAAGATCGTGCCGATCACCCGCGAAGCCGTGAAGCTTGAAGACCAGGCTGTGAAAAAGTCGGTCCTCAACCTGAAACAGGATGGCAAGGACTACAAACTCGGCGTCATCGAGATTCCAGCCTTCTATCTGGACTTCAAAGCGTTCCGCGCTGGCGATCCGGACTACAAGAGCACCACGCGCGACGTCAAGAAACTGCTGACCGAGCTGCAGAAAGACAAAGTTGACGGCGTGGTCATCGACCTGCGCAACAACGGCGGCGGTTCCCTGCAGGAAGCCACCGAGCTGACCAGCCTGTTCATCGACAAAGGTCCGACTGTCCTCGTGCGTAACGCCGATGGCCGGGTCGATGTGCTCGAAGATGAAAACCCGGGCGCGTTCTACAAAGGCCCAATGGCGTTGCTGGTCAACCGCTTGTCCGCCTCGGCTTCGGAGATTTTCGCCGGCGCCATGCAGGACTACCACCGCGCGTTGATCGTCGGCGGCCAAACCTTCGGCAAAGGCACCGTGCAGACCATTCAGCCGCTGAACCATGGCGAACTGAAACTGACCCTGGCCAAGTTCTACCGGGTTTCCGGCCAGAGCACCCAGCATCAGGGCGTGCTGCCGGATGTCGATTTCCCGTCGATCATCGACACCAAGGAAATTGGCGAAAGCGCACTGCCGGAAGCCATGCCGTGGGACACCATCAAAGCGGCGATCAAGCCTGCGAGCGACCCGTTCAAGCCGTACCTCACCGAGCTCAAATCCGAGCATGACGTGCGTTCGGCCAAAGACGCCGAGTTCGTGTTCATCCGTGACAAGCTGGCCCTGGCGCAGAAACTGATGGAAGAAAAAACCGTCAGCCTCAACGAAGCCGATCGTCGCAAGCAACACGCCGACATCGAAGCCAAGCAACTGGTCATGGAAAACATCCGTCGTAAAGCCAAGGGCGAAGAACCGCTCAAAGAGCTGAAGAAAGAAGACGAAGATGTGATCGCGGCCGAGCCGGACAAGACCAAACCGGAAGACGATGCCTACCTGAGCGAGACCGGGCGGATTCTGCTGGATTACTTGAAACTGAACACCACGGTAGCCAAGCACTAATGATGGCAATTTAACGCTGACGCTCCTCGGAGCGTCATCAAACAGTCATCAATCTGTCGTGAAATAAAGGATTGGGACCGCCTCTTCAACAAGAGTCGCTCCCAGTCCTTTTTTTATTGCCAGAGATCGCCATGACCATGACCGAACAGCTGAGTGCCTTGAGTTCAATACTGGCTCAAAGCGGCTTGCACAGCTTGTTCCAGCCGATCATCTCGCTCTCCGAAAGACGAATCATCGGTTACGAAGCCCTCAGCCGCGGCCCGTCCAACAGTCCGCTGCACTCGCCCATCGCGCTGTTCGCCGTGGCCCGTCAGGCCGGGCGCCTCAGCGAACTGGAAATCGCTTGCCGCGCCAGCGCTTGCCGACGCTTCAACGAACAGCAACTGCCGGGCAAACTGTTCCTCAACGTCTCACCGGAATCGCTGCTCGAAGCCGCGCACCAGCCGGGCCGCACCCTGCAACTGCTGCAAGACTTCGGCATCCCGCCGAGCCAAGTGGTGATCGAACTCACCGAACAAACCCCGACCGACGATTTTCAGTTGCTGCAAAACGCCCTGCATCACTACCGGGCGATGGGTTTTTCCATCGCGCTGGATGATCTGGGCGCGGGTTATTCGAGTTTGCGTTTGTGGTCCGAGCTGCGGCCGGATTACGTGAAGATTGACCGGCACTTTATCGACGGCATTCATCAGGACGCGCTCAAACGCGAGTTTGTCGGCTCGATTTTGCAGATCGCCAAAGCCTCGCGCGCGCAAGTGATCGCCGAAGGCATCGAGCTGCCGGAAGAACTCGCGGTGTTGACCGAAATGGGCGTCGACCTGGTACAAGGCTATTTGCTCTGCCGCCCGCAGGAACAGCCGCCGCGCGACGCCCGCAACCTGATGCCCAAACACGACAGCGCAGCCGTCGCGCTGAATGATGAAGGCAGCGACCTCAGCGCCCTGCTCAACGAACAACCGGCGGTGGACCGCGACACCCCGACCGCCACCGTACTCGAAGCCTTCCGCCGCCAAGCCAACCTCAACTCGCTGGCGGTGCTCGACGAACAAGGCCAGCCGTGCGGCATCGTCCACCGCCATTCGCTCTCCGACGCGCTGCTCAAGCCCTTCGCCACCGACCTGTTCGCGCGCAAACCGATCAGCCGCTTGATGAACGACGACTTTCTCGCCGTCGAAATGAGCCAGTCGCTGCAACAAGTCAGCCGGCTGATCACCAGCCGCGCCCGCCAACGCATCGAAGAAGACTTCATCATCACCCTCAACGGCGGTTACCTGGGCCTGGGCCGAGTCATCGACGTGCTCAAACTCATCACCGAACTGAAAATCCAACAAGCGCGCTACGCCAACCCGCTGACCCTGCTGCCCGGCAACGTGCCGATCCAGCAATGCCTGACCCGCCTGCTGCAACAGGCGCGCGAATCGGTGATCTGCTACGTCGACATCGACAGCTTCAAACCCTTCAACGACATGAAGGGAAGCGTTTTGAGAAAAAACAGACTGAACGTTAAGCCAATGTTTTACCTAGGTTTTTCAGGTAATGATGCTGAATTAAGGTCTATTTTGGATGGCGAAACGGTGATCGGTGAGGAAAATCAAACCTGACAAACCAGCGGCAATTTGCCATGATCTACAGCCCCAATCGACGGGGCTTTTTTATGGAAAAAAAAATGAAAGCACTAGCCATACTGTTCAACATAGCTTCGCTGGCAACGGTGGCATGGCTGATGTTCAGCAAAGGTATGCCGAGAAATGATGAGTGGGGGATCATCATTGCCTTTGCTGGTGCAAACATTACGTCACTGATTGTAATTTTGACCACGCAAGACAGTTCATTTTTGGGCCTTTGGCTTCAAAGAAAGAAACTGGAAGAACAGCAGAAGATTGACCGCCTGAAAACGAAGTAGAAAGGATTGAATCGCCCACTCAGCAAGCTGTTCTGGATCGGTTTGTACAACTTTTCACAAGGCCGTAAAACTAGATGAACAGACGTGTTTTTTACAAAAAATGCGTGACGAGTCGCATACGGCTAACCAGATGATCCGCCTCGTCGCGGGGCTGATTCAGCAGACCTAAGATCTTGTGCCGAAGAAATGAAAAATCTGAAGCTATAGATAGACCAAGCTCGCCACCAAGCTAGGGAACGCAAGGCTCACCTCCAGAACAAGCACTCGCTTGAAATCTCATAATATGCCGGTCGAGAGTGTGCTCCGAATCTGGGAACAAACGGCTGACACGCTTGGCTATCAAATATTAGGAGATTGAAACTCAGATGAAGGGAGTTAACGGCACCACGAGCAAAAATATGAAATTACAATATTAACGGATAGCGGAGGCAAAACCTTCGTCAGAAAACCGCAAGAACTCTCTGAGGTGCACAGTTAAGTCTTGAACAGTAATATACTTCGCACAAGTTCCTCTAGCCTCAGATACAACTCTAGAAAAACAGCTCTGCATCCAATATTCCAAAAAAACCTTTGGACTGATAGATGATGGTAGACGGACTCTGAAAACACAATCAGATACTAGGTACTCTCCTTCTTCGACAACAACAGCTCGCCCAACGACCCTACTACCTACACGGCTAATTAAAATGTCACCCTTGGTAGCTATTAGGACTTTCCTACCTAAGATCATCGTTGTCTTTAACGGAATAGGGACAACGCCTTTCGCACTATTAGAAAAGCCACTTGTGTGATAAAAAGGCAACCCTATTGATTTACATTCCTTCCCTGAAAACTGTCCTCTTTTTATCGAGAATTCATCAGAATTAGAATACGGCTGAGATTCAAAATTTAACTCTTTTAAGCCTAAATGAAAGTCAGATTGCTGTTTTACTACAGATACTCCGAAGACATTCGTATATGGGAAGCTCTCAACTGATTCGCCTTTCCTCAGTATGAGAATATAAGTTTTCGCTTCAGTCCCCTTGAAAGCACCACTACCAATTTCGGCAACAGCAACCACATTACAAAAATTTAGTAATCTAGAGCGGAATTTTGCAAAAACGGACGAACAAACAATCAACTCTGGCAAAATAAAAGCAACACAAGCAGACTCAGCCATCAATCTCAGATACTGCAAAACGAATAGCACTTCGCTTCGAATACGCGAACCACTAAATAAATCACGTAGCCCAAACATATCTAGAATAGAAATATCATAGCTAGATAATTTCCTCCATGAAAATGGGGGATTACTAACAGCAAAATCGAAGCGAGAGAGCTTACCCAGAAACACTTGTTCAAAGGCCTCAGAGAGAACATCAATATTATAATGATCCCCCTTGAAGCTTGACTTCAATTTTGACACATTCTGTGGATCAAGTTCACATGTTGTTATCTTTATTCTCGGCCACTTTCGAATTACAGGAAGTAAAAGAGCCCCTTCGCCCGCACTAAGCTCGACACATTGCCGTGGCGTCATAGGAGGTAGCATTGAGGCCAATCTTTCCCCAATCCCCTCTTCAGTGTAATATTGCTCCAATGACACCAAAAAAACCTCGTAATTTGACGCTGCAAAATACCAAAAAATGGCAGCCCTGTAAAGGAAACAGGTAATGAAAAGCACCCAAGAAGAGCTGGACTTTAAAGAACTTGAGTCACATGAGTTCGAAGAAAGAGCAGACTATCTCCCTGACAGCTACATTAAGGACAAGACAGCTAAGGGTCAATATTTTGATGAAATACAAAAAAAACTATTTCAAGTAGGTGCAAAGCTACTTATTGGGCCAAGAGGCACAGGCAAAACTCACCATATGAGACTTGCCTATATAAGCTGCAAAGAAGACAAAAGCAAACCTTTGCCAATTTACGTTTCCTTCAACCACTACCTTCGCTTAGAAACTTATCTAAATGAAACTTCCAACGCGATTGGAGTATTTCACGCTTGGGTACTCAGTAAAATTCTTCTGGACTGCCTAAAAACTTACGATATAACTCCAGAACAGATCGAGCTAGAACCCAAAAACCTTCAAGACTTCATCGAAGCCGTTGAGAAGCAGCAATACAACTCGACACACGACTCTATTGTACAGACCATATCTGTAGAAAAAACTCAGGGCTATGTAGAGGACGCCATTCAAAAAGCGGGAAGAAAAAGAGCTGTATTATTATTAGATGATGCAGCACTCACGCTGACACCGGAATATATGGTTGAGTTTTTTGAAATATTCAGAAGTTTAAAGACCGCCCATATTTCTCCAAAGGCCTCTGTTTATCCGGGAACGACTCAATATGGCCCCCGTTTTCACTTAGGCCACGATGCTGAACCAATTGACGTTTGGCTCAATGTTGAGAACCAAAAATATATCGAGTTCATGAGTTCGCTGACTGAGAACAGATTTGAGTCCGACATCACCATCCCTCAGGAAATACTTACCCTATTTAAGTATGCGGCATTTGGCATTCCAAGAGCATACATCATGATGGTGAGGGAGTACCAACAGCTAAAAACCACTAGCACACAATCAAAATTCAACAAGGTAATATCAGACAGAAAAAAATACATGATGGCGGAGTATTTATCGATCGGCGACAAACTCAAACAATATAAAGGAATGATTGAGTTAGGGGATGAGTTTTTAAATAACACGGTCGCAAACCTAAAAAAATTTAATCATGAGCGAATCGACAGGGACGAAAATACTTTTGAAAAAGTTATCGCCGTTGGCGTAACTGGCATCCCACCGAAAGCCGAACGAATGATTAGATTTTTAATAGAGGCAGGCTTACTCTACGAAACAGATGATATTTCACATGGACCGGGAAGAAAACTAAGACGTTTCATTCCACACGTTGTTCTTCTACTTGAAAGTAGAGTCCTAACTAAAAGCAGAGGCTTTAAATCGTCTGAACTACTAGAAATATTAAACAAAAAATCTGCAAAGCATCCATCGAGACCGTCGTTTGATTCAATCATAGCTAAAGAAAAATTATCTATGCTGAATCTTAACCTTCCACCTTGCCATAACTGCCAAGCGGAACGCATGACTGAAAAACAGAAATTCTGTCATGAATGCGGCAAACCTCTAATCGACCACTCGACATTCAAAGAGTGCATGGCAAAACCACTTAATGAACTGCCTTTAACCAAATTTCAAATTAAAGCGATTGAGACATTTACTAATTTCAAGACCGTCGAAGATGTGATTCGGAGTCAAGACCCGGCAAATGAGCTTCAGAAAGCACACAGAGTCAAAGCCGCTAGAGCGGAAGATATATACAGAAGAATTAATCAATGGGTTAATGAGTTTCTAGTATGAAAGCCAAACAAACCCCGTACAAAAGCCTCGTATCTGGGCCAAGAACCTCATCCAAATTTGACTCAACGATTTATTTTAGAGACGTAGAACTAATAGACTCATCGCCTATTGAACGATTTATCAGTCAACGTGAACTGTTAACAAAAATACTCGGCAGAGAAGATGATTCTGAAGAATGGAGAATCAAAGCAAATCTTGCGATAATTGGAATCGTATCAGGTGTTGAGTCATATTTCCGTGCAATAATCAGACGAGTACTCATATCAGATGAGGATTCTAGAGCACACAGTTATAGAAATAAGGTTTCTTACGGTGCCGTTCTTTTTCATCTTTCTCATTTGTTACCAGAGGCTCTACTTGAAGATAGTACATTCGTGAGTAAAGAAACGATATTAAAAAATGTAAAGAACTTCCTTGGATTACCTATCAACCCCCAACAGATTCCTGCTCTGGACACTGCTCTTGACGAATTTGAAAAAGTTTGCCATCTCAGGCACTGCATAGCTCATCGCTCAGGACTATTAGGTTCAAAAAATGCTATTGAGTTAGGTCTTGATAAATTTTCAATTTATTTAGAAAAACCAATATCGCCGACCTTAGACTCAGTAAACAATGTATTTAATATCTGTCAGAATTTAGTTCTTGAATTCAATGATCAGATATTTGATTGCATTGTTACCCGTTCGATACCAAAAGGGATCTGGACAGGCGACCTGAGAAAAGATAAAAAAATCTATTCAGCTCTCTTCGCGACTTTCTCCCCAACGCCCAAAGACATGGATGAGTTAAGAAAATCTTACCGAGGCTTCACCAACCACTTCGGAATCTAAACTTTGTCGATGCGACTCAAGCTTTAACGTTTTTTTGGCGTGTACGTAGGTGTCACGTCCGCAGCCGTAGGTGTCAATCAAGCCCCAACCTTTGAGTGAGATGAAAGGAATTTTTTGTACAAGAAAGTGTGTGATGCCCCCTACAACAAGCTGTACGGGAGCGTTTTGTACAAAATTTTCACAGGGCCGCAAAACGACATCTACGGCTACGGCCGCGGCGACGAAGTTCTGCTGTGCCTGGCGCAATGCCTGAACGACCGCGTCGACCCGTCCCGCGACTTCGTCGGACACATCGGTGGCGACGACTTCTTACTGGTGCTCGGTCCGGAAGATTGGCGCAAACGCCTGAACCAGTTACTCGACGACTTCCAGAGCCAGTGCCGACGCTTTTACCGCAGCGAACACCTCGACGCCGGCTGCTTCATCGCCCCCAACCGCCAAGGCGTGAGGCAAGAATTCCCGTTGTTGTCACTGTCGATTGGCGTTGTGCACCTGCACCCCCAAGCCTGCGCCGGGCTGGACGCAAGCCTGCTGGCCGAGATGGCCTCCCAAGCCAAACACCACGCGAAAAACGTACCGGGCTACAGCGTGCACGTCATCGATAGCCTCGCCGTGCACTGGCGAGAAAGTGAATTACTGATGGGCCAGCGATAACAAATCTGAAGTCTTCGCCAACAAGCCCCGCTCCCAGAATTCGCGTTGTTCCCAAAACAACGCCCCCCCTGTAGGAGCGAGGCTTGCCCGCGAAGACGTCAGCTCAAACACCATCAATCCAAAAAACTATCCCACCTCCCCCATCGCCTTCAACCGCCGCCCAATCACATCGAGCAAATCACAGCCATCGCGCAACGGAATGGCGCACAGCAACGCAAAGTCACTGAGGATGAAAGACTGAGACTCAATCGACCCACGCATCGCCAGATTCTCCAACGCCTGAGTCACAGCGCGAAGTCGATAATTGGCAGCGTCGTATAAAACATCGAGTGGGGCGTGGGCATCGACGAATAGCGTGGGCATGTCATCGCAATTGCTGGTGAGGGCCATGAAGCGGCTTTCGGGGTGGGGAGTAGGTTTCACGTAAGGTCCGTTTGCGAAAGGCTTTGTCATACGAGTGCTCCAGAAATAAAGGGGGGATGCGCTCCGTTAGTCTTAGGGTTCCTACTCCCTGCCACTGATTTCGCAGCGGCATGCAAAGACTATCGACGATGTGCTGATCACACCAGTTCACCAAAGTCGTCGCGACTTGAAGGAAATTTCCGAAGGCTTTGCCCGGAAATTTCGTCCATAGAAAGCAGAAGTGATGAAATTCTTACGCTCCTTTCCTAGACATCTGCGACTGGGAGGCGTGTCTCCCTATTAAAAGGCGCCATATTTGGTCTGGAGGGCTGTCCAGAACCGGGAAGCACGCCTGAGGCCACTACCGACAAAAACCCATCGTGGACGAGGGCGCTCCAGAAGCCCCTAGTTATGAAACCCCTTACAAACCGCTAGGTAGGGCGCAGAAGAAAGTACTACGCGGTAAAGTCGCCAATAGAACGGCGACCAGGGCCGAGGCAGTACATCTGGATTGGGATAGGCGCTTTCGAACAGACGCCAGCGTGGTGGATACCTATTCTGGTCAGAAGAGCGAAAACGGTTTCGCGCAGGCGAAGCGGGCACACGGAACTCGGACGAAAATCAAGCCGATGCCATCAAGAACAACAGACGACCCAAGTTTGATGGCAAAACCGTGGAAGGTCATTACCTATACAATGCTTTGGTTTACCCATAATTGGCTGAAAAACCTTTAACATTTACCCGTGACTTGAGACGAACACCTCTACATGTGGCACGACGGTAATTTCCAAAAAGACACCATGGGCAAACCTCTTAACCCTCTGATCTCTGATGACTTTTAAGTTATGACCAAAATTAGCATCGCAGCGGCATCACCGACGACTGATGTGGAAGCCGCGAAATTTTTGCACCAGCGCTTGAAGATGTCCCTTATTGGCTCTCAGAAGAAACTTGCGATGGGTGATAAGAGTTTCTTCTATGCCGGTGGGCTCTATGGAAATGATCACGTGCAACGCGAGAAGGAGATTCGCGACATCATCAGTTTCTTCCAGCTCAAAAAAATCAATTTGCTGATATTGGAAATTGATGATGATCAAGACTGGGGGGATCTGGATCTGGCGAACCTCGGTCAATACGCTATTCCAGCTCAGGAATTGTTGAACGCCCTTGATTCTTCTGCGGGGCTTTATCAGTAGCTCCTAGCTTATGGACAGTAAATCCCCGCAGCACACGCGGGGATTGAAACCAAGAATACCCTGGCTAACGGACAGGTGATGCGCGACAACTCATTCCGAGATCGGGTACTACCACTGTTATCCAAGCGATGAAGTCAATGTTTTGCCGGAGAAGTAACACTGCCAACTGATCTAGAGGCGCGCGTAGCGCTCAAAGTACTGATTGAAATATACCTCAAGGGAAACGATCCCTATTACGACCGTCTGATCGAAATTGTTCAGGATCCTTCGCGGCAAGTTCCGATCAGAGGTGTGCTTGAGGATATTAGACGGTACACCAAGGTCCAGTACACGCAGCAGGAGCTAGAGCTGATCGACGACATTTTATACATATATGGGTGAAACGAAGCGTGTTGGTAGCGGGCGAATGGTCGAAATATGTACGCCTTCGACCAGTATCTGATCAAGCTTGGCGAGATCAATCCAAGTCGTTCGGCTCATTTTAGCCCCATTCTGATATCTAGCATTAGCCGATAGCTACCCCTGACGACCGGCAGCTAGCGGCCAAAAGCAGGCCATAGACACGCCGCTATTACCTCAGTAATGTGCAAAATATTATGGCGCCTGCCCCCTTCCTGATGTCGCCTTTACAAAATCGATTTTCTGATTGCTTAAGGGATTACACATGAACATGGATGTTATGCCGAAAGCCGTTTGGTACGTTGAAGTTGAATTTCAGGAGTAATAAATGGAAATCAGTATTGATATATTAGATGCTCCGACAGAAAAGGATAAAGAAGTTCTGAATGAACGTTTTTCAGAATATTTTCGAATTCAATATCCAAATCTGCCACTTGAATCGGAAGATAAAATTTTTATGGTGGTTGCGTACGATGCAGCAGGCAACTATATCGGCGCAATACGCTGTAATCGTTATTGGGATGGCTTAGAAATTGACACTTTTTGGGTTAAGGAATCTCATCGCGGTAAAAAAGTAGGATCTGTGCTTTTGGAAAAAGCAGAAGCGATTGGTGTCAACAATGGGGCAGTCGTTTCATTCTTAAAGACCGTTGATGCTAAACAGTTCTATGAGCGGCATGGCTATGAGGTTTATGGTGTTCTTGAGGATCGTCCAATCGGGACTAAGCTATATCATTTAAAGAAACGGCTAGTAAAACATGTATAAAAACTGGTTCAAACCATTCGTCTCGCTCGATGGGGCGTGCTGAAGCCGCTTTTACCAAATGCTGCTCAGAGTCCGTTCTGGGTCGAAAGCGATTACTCCTAGGCGGCCCTTGGGAGCCCTAATTCAATGGGCTGACTGACCGCTTCCGGCCAAAAGCGGACATTGGCTTCGGCAGGTATTGGCCTAGAATGGGTCAACTCAATAATCGAAGGACATAGAATGCTTATTGTCTTCAGCGGCCTTCCAGGTACTGGAAAAACGACTATAGCAACTGACCTTGCCACAAAAACAAGCGCGGTGTATCTGCGGATCGATACGATTGAGCAGGCTATCCGAAACTCCGGAGCTCTGGCACAAGACGTGGGGCGGAGCGGTTATATGGTCGCTAATGAGCTTGCTCTGAGCAATCTTCGTTTTGGCAGTACTGTCATAGTCGACTGTGTTAACCCAGTAATCGAAAGCCGAAACGCTTGGAGCGAGATCGCTACTCGCTCTGGTACTTCATTAGTGAATATCCAGGTGGTGTGTTCTGATAAATATGAACACCAGCGACGGGTAGAAACCAGGAAGATTGATATTCCTGGCCTGTCGCCACCAACCTGGCAGTCTGTATTGGATCATGAATATGAGCCGTGGGATAACGCTCCGTTTGATATCGACACAGCCTTGATGTCTCCGGCGGAGGCAGTGGCAATGATCACTAAACGATTTTTATCAGAGGAGTAGCGCCAGTTAAAAACTCTACGTAGCAAGGGGCGATCAGCAGACGCTTGCCGCTTTTGGCCGAACGCTGGCGGTCAAGAACGGCGGCTCTCGGCCCAAAGCAGCAATAAATTCTGTTCTTTTCAGTTACAGAAAAAGCGGGAACGGTGGGATGCGTCCTTAAACGAATGCTTCAATGAGCAGAAAAAAATAGCCGTGCTTGCCGGCGCGATCGCTGCTATCTTTCCGCGCATCAAATTACGCACAATCGGCGCCGACCCCATCAAGGAAGATGTAAACGTTGAAATCATCATTGATCGCTTTACTGGTAATTCTATCCCTCACTCATACATCACTATCCTCTGCGGATAATGCCAATGGAAAAACTATTTATTTGCAGCGATGCTCCATGTGCCATGGAGTTGATCTTAAGGCAACAGGGCCATTGTCCAAAAAAAGCAATCCTCCCACGCCTGATCTAACAACATCCGCTTTCAGGAAACGATTGAATGATTACCCGGGAGTGATTGTCTCTTCAGTGGTGCTTCGTCCAAATGGAGACTTGATTCCAAGAACTTTGCGAGAGAATGGTGTGAAGCTAGCGCCATTCTCATGGCGAGTTAACGATCTGCGCGACTTGAATCAATACATGGTTGATATGATTCTAAAAAGAACACAATTCTAAAATTAGGTGCAGATATCCAGACCTATCTACCATTTAACCACGCCACGATTACCGCTCCAGTGTTGACTCCAGACTTAGGACCCAATCAGCCGTCGCGGAGTACTTTGTATAAAACTCGTTTCTCTCTGCAAACTTTAGCCTGGAAAAAAAAGCTCCAAAATAATGCTCGTTATAGTACCCCTGCGC
>NZ_MKGS01000212.1:0-20176 GCF_002836905.1 Pseudomonas sp. 43NM1
GATCGAGCGGCAACTCCAGCACCGGATGCTCATCGCCCAACTGCGCCTGCCAGTATTGCAGTTGCCGCGCCTGCTCCCCGGCTTCCAGCCAGCGGCGCTGCCACAGCGCGTAGTCGCTGTACTGGATCGGCAATGCCGCCAGTTGCGGTTGCGCGCCGGCATCATGGGCGTCGTAGCAACGGATGAACTCGTCGATCAGCACGTTCATCGACCAACCATCGGAAACGATGTGGTGCAGGGTCAGCAGCAACACGTGTTGCTGCTCGGCGAGTTGCAGCAACTCGACTCGCAGCAGCGGACCGACGGCCAGGTCGAACGGCTGCAACGACTGTTGCTCGGCTGCTTGCGACACCGCCGTTTCACGCTCGGCGACCGGCAAAGCGCGCAGGTCGAGGTGCTCGATGCGCAGCGGCGCAGTGGTCGGCACTTGTTGCAGGCTGTCATCGGGCTGGCGCTGGAATACGGTGCGCAGGGTTTCGTGACGCGCGACCAGGCTGGCAAACGCCTGATCCAGCGCAGTCAGGTTCAACCGACCGGTGAGGCGTACCGCGCCGGGCAAGTTGTAGGCGCCACTTTGCGGGTCGAGCTGCCAGAGAAACCACATGCGTTGCTGGGCGTAGGACAGCGCTTGGCGGTCCTGCGCCTCAACCCCTTGGGGGATCGGGAAACGGGCGAAATCCACGCCTTCCTTTTGCAAGGCCGCTAGGAACATCTGGCGCTTTTCAAGGGGCAACCCGATAAACCGGCGAGCAAGTTTCAAGGAGTCTTCAGCATTCATTTCTTAGCATCCGGATCAGTAGGCAGGAAGCACAAAGGCACGTCGTCCCTATAAAACGAATGCAGACCGGAAAAATTAGCGAATGAGAATAAGTGTCAGCAAGGTGATGCGCGGGGATGTGCTGAACATGCAAAACCCTGTAGGAGTGAGCCTGCTCGCGATGGGGTCCACACAGGCAACATTCATGTTGCCCGCAAGGTCGTCATCGCGAGCAGACTCACTCCTGCAAAGGCTGATTCAGATAAGTCAGGCGCTTGTGGCCATGGCGTGGCGGCGATGGTGTACGTCCAGTTGATCCTTGATCACTCGCAACACCTTGGCTTCGTGCTCATGAATAAAGAAGTGGCCGCCGGCGAGCATGTCCACCGAGAAACTGCCTTGGGTTTCCTTGCTCCAGCCGATCAATTGTTCGGTGGTGGCCTTGTCGGCCTTGCCGCCGAGCACGTGCACCGGGCATTTGAGCAAGGGCCGCTGAACCGGTTGGAAGCGCCCGCACAAAAGAAAATCGGCGCGCAGCACCGGCAGTGTCAAGCTCATCAATTCTTCATTGGCCAGCACTTCTTCGCTGGTGCCATTGAGCGTGCGCAGCTGCTCGATCAGCTCGGCATCGGTCTTCGGTTCGGCAAACCCGCGATCATAATCGGCGCGCATGCTCGGCGCCGCCGTGCCCGAGGCGAACAGTGCCACCGGTTCCGGGCAACCGAGTGCGCGAAAGGCGTGGGCCAATTCGCACGCCATCAGCGCGCCGAGGCTGTGGCCGAACAAGGCGTACGGGGCTTTCAAGGTCGGGCGCAATTCCCTCGCCAGTTGCATCGCCAGCGCCCGCATGTCGGTGTGCAACGGTTCGTCGAACCGCGCGCCACGGCCCGGCAGTTCGACGGGTTGCAATTGCAGCCATTCCGGCAATTTGCGCCGCCAGCGGCTGTAGACCATGGCGCTGGCGCCGGAATACGGCAGGCACAGCAGGGTCAGTTGGGTCACCGTGGGCTCCTCGAAAAGATGGGTCTACCCAAAGGAACGGCCCGGCGCCGACGGGAATTAGTCACGGCGGGTTAAATTTCCCCCGCAGGCGCTCGTCTCCTCATCAGACCAAAACCAACAAGAGTGCACGCTGTGGACCTGCAGACCATCCTGGGCAAACTGTTCGCCAATGCCGGCGCTGTCGGCATCAAAGGGGTTTTTCAATTCGTCTTCGGCCCGCATCAGGCGTACTGGTCCGAGGTCAAGGCCCGCAGCCGCACTGAAACCGGGCGCCATCCCAGCCCCGACGTGACCATTGAAGTGGCGCAAGACGACTTTCTCGGAATCATGGGCGGCAGTGTCAACGTCGAGGAACTGTTCGCCAGCGGTCGCCTGAAAATCGGCGGCAACATGGGCCTGGCGACGATGCTGCCGCAGATCATCGACCATGCCCGGCATGGCGGCGCCGTCGCGCAAAAAGTCGATATGAACAAACGCTACCCGACCCCGCCGCGCCTCAGCGAACGCCTGACCGCCAGCCTGCCGACCCAGCGCACCGTTGAACGGCGCCCGCGCAGGGAACTGTCGAAAGACCAGTTCGACAGCGACTATTTGCCCCACGGCATCCCGCTGGTGATCAGCGACGCTTTGCAGGACTGGCCGCTGTTCAAGCTCAGCCGCGAAGAGTCCCTGGTGCATTTCGCCGAACTGCAAGGCATCACCCGCCACGGCGATTATGTGAAGAAGACGTTTTCCACCGAGCGGGATTTTCGCTCCACCTCCATGGCCGAGTTCATTGCGTCGCTCGACAGCCCGGCGGTCAAAGGCGTGAATGGCGAGCCGCCGGCGTACATGGGCAACAACATCCTGCCGGCGCAATTGCTGCAACAAATCAAGTACCCGCCCTACTTCGATCCATCGCTGTTTATTGCGCCGCGCATCTGGATCGGCCCGAAAGGCACGCTGACGCCACTGCACCGCGACGACACCGACAATCTGTTCGCGCAGGTCTGGGGCCAGAAGACTTTTACCCTGGCCGCGCCGCATCATCGCGAGGCGTTGGGAACCTGGTCCACGGCGCCGCAGGGCGGCCTCGATGGTTGCGATTTCAACCCGGATGCGCCGGACTATCAACGCTTCCCCACCGCCCGCGACGTGACGTTTTTGCGGGTGACGCTGGAGGCCGGGGATTTGCTGTTTTTGCCCGAGGGCTGGTTCCATCAGGTGGAATCGGTGTCGACGTCGTTGTCGGTGAATTTCTGGGTCAATTCGGGGCGCGGCTGGTAACTGCGCCTGAACCCTGTGGGAGTGAGCCTGCTCGCGATTGCTCCGGGGCATTTAGCCGGGTGGTCGACTGACATAACGCCTTCGCGAACAGGCTCACGCCTACAGGCGAAACTTCATTTCAGATGACGGAAGCTCTGGATCGCCGAGCCAAGCACCACTGCCCCGGCCGCGATCGCCATCCAGAAACCGCTGCGCGCGCCGAACGCATCCACCAGCCACCCGGAACTCGCCGCGCCAATCGCCACGCCGATGCTTAACCCGGTAACCAGCCATGTCAGGCCTTCAGTCAGTTTCGCCGGCGGCACGATGCGCTCGACCAACGCCATTGCCACAATCAGCGTCGGCGCAAAGAACAATCCGGCGACAAACACCGCCAGCGACAATCCGAAAATGTTCGTCGCCAACAACAACGGCAACGTGGTCACCGCAGTCATCACGCCGCCATACAGAAACAATCGCGGCAACGGCACTTTCGAGCGCAACGCGCCAAACGCCAGCCCGGCCAGGCACGAGCCGATGGCGTAAACCGACAGCACAATACTCGCCGCCGCCGGTTGCCCCTGTTGCTGGGCGAACGCCACGCTGACCACATCGATCACCCCGACGATGATGCCCATCGCGGTCATCAACAGCATCAGCAAGCGGATTTCCCCAGAACGAATGATCGAACCCATGTGATGAGTTTCATGCGCATGCACCGGCGGTTCGGTGCCGCGTTGCAAGACAAACGCGGTCACGCCAATCGCCAGCATCAGCAACGCCGCCAACGGCCCGGCCTCGGGAAACGCGACCACGCACAGACCGACCGACAGCGGCGGGCCGACGATGAAACAAACTTCATCCAGCACCGATTCCAGCGCATAAGCGGTCTGCAATTGCGGCTGGCCGCGATACAGCTCGGTCCAGCGCGCGCGGACCATCGCCGACATGCTCGGCATGCAGCCGGCCAGCGCGGCGAAGACAAACAGCGTCCAGTGCGGCGCCTGCAATCGCGTGCAAAGCAACAGCAGCAATAGCGCCCCGCCTCCCACCAGCGCCGACACCGGCAAGATCCGGCTCTGGCCATAACGGTCGACCAGCCGCGACACCTGCGGCGCACAAAACGCCGTGGCCAAGGCAAACGTCGCCGCCACCGCACCGGCCAAGCCATAACCGCCCTTCAACTGCGCGAGCATGGTGATCAGGCCGATGCCAGTCATGGAAATCGGCATGCGCGCGATCATCCCGGCCAGCACAAACGCACGCGCGCCGGGCGCCTGGAACAGTTCGCGGTAAGGGTTTGCCATGGAATGCGGGCCTCGATTCGGGCCTGCAAGTTGCCATAAGGCGGGTGGCGGGGAAAGCGTGGAATTGTTGGCGGAATGTGAAGGCGCCATCGGCAGCGCCGTTACCGCACAAATGAACTCTCGGCCCACCCCGTCAGTCAGCTACTTAGGCCCTCAACTCAAGGCGCTAGCGCTCATGCAGATTTCCCTCGATCAACAAGTTGCACTCGTCACCGGCGCCAGTTCCGGCATCGGCGCTGGCGCCGCGAAAGCACTGGCCGCGGCCGGTGCTGCGGTGGTCATCAACTACAATTCCCAGGCTGAACCGGCCGAAGCACTGGCCAGACAAATCAATGACAGCGGTGGCCGCGCCATCGCCATCGGCGCCGATGTCTCGAAAGAGGCCGACGTCGAACGGCTGTTCGCCGAGACCCTCAAGGCCTTTGGTTTCCTCGATATTCTGGTGGCCAATTCCGGCATGCAAAAAGACGCGAACGCCGTGGACATGAGCCTCGACGACTGGAATAAAGTCATCGGCGTCAACCTTACCGGGCAGTTCCTTTGCGCCCGCGCGGCGTTGCGGATTTTCAACCAGCAAGGTGTTCGCCAAGGCGTGTCGCGCGCCGCTGGCAAAATCATCCACATGAGTTCGGTGCACCAGCGCATTCCGTGGGCCGGGCACGTCAATTACGCCGCGTCCAAGGGCGGCGTCGACATGTTGATGCAGACCCTCGCGCAAGAAGTCAGCCATCAGAAAATCCGCATCAACGGCGTCGCGCCGGGGGCGATTCGCACGGCAATCAACCGCGCGGCCACCGAGGGCGATGCCGAGCAGAAACTCCTCGAACTGATCCCTTACGGTCGCGTCGGTGACGTCGAGGACATCGCCAACGCGGTGGTTTTCCTGGCCTCCGATGCGTCCGACTACATCGTCGGCACAACCCTGTTTATCGACGGCGGCATGAGCCTCTATCCGGAGTTCCGTGGCAATGGCTGATCATCATTCCGAACGACAAAGTGCCATCGACGCCCACGGCATCATTGGCGATATGCGCAGCGCGGCGCTGGTCAACGACAAGGGCAGCGTGGATTTTTTCTGCTGGCCGGAGTTCGACAGCCCGTCGATATTCTGCTCGCTGCTGGACACGCCCGAAGCGGGGATTTTCCAGTTGTCACCGGATTTGCCCGACGCGCGCCGCGAGCAGATTTACCTGCCTGACACCAACGTCCTGCAAACCCGCTGGCTGAGCGATCACGCGGTGGTCGAAGTCACCGACCTGCTGCCGATCGGCGACAACGAAGACGACTTGCCGCTGCTGATGCGCCGGGTGCGCGTGGTCAGCGGCACGGCGACCCTGCGCATGCGTTGCGCGGTGCGCCATGACTACGCGCGCGCAGCGACGACGGCGCAAATGGACGGCGACGACGTGGTGTTTACAGCGCCGGACCAGCCGTCGATGCGGCTCAATTCCGATCATCCGTTGATCCTGGATGGCGCTGCCGCGACCGCCGAATTCACCCTCGAACAGGGGCAAAGTGCCGCGTTTTTGTTGGGCGCCATCGACGATTCGCGCTTTCAGGAAGGCGCCGCCCAGTTGTGCATCGAGCGCACGCTGAAGTTCTGGCGTGACTGGATCGGCCAGTCCAACTATCGCGGTCGCTGGCGCGAAATGGTCAACCGCTCGGCCCTCGCGTTGAAGCTGCTGACCTCGCGCAAACACGGGGCAATCCTCGCCGCCGCGACCTTCGGCCTGCCGGAAACCGCGGGCGGCGAGCGCAATTGGGATTACCGCTACACGTGGATCCGCGACGCCTCGTTCACCGTGTACGCGTTCATGCGCCTGGGCTTCGTCACCGAGGCCAACGCCTACATGAAGTGGTTGCGCGGACGCGTCAGCGACTGCAATGGCAGCCCGATGAAACTGAACATTCTGTACGCCGTCGACGGCCGTCAGGAACTGCCGGAAACCGAGCTCACGCACTTCGCCGGACATGGCGGGGCGAAACCGGTGCGCATCGGCAATCAGGCTTACGAGCAGGTTCAGCTCGACATCTTCGGCGAGCTGATGGACGCGGTGTATCTGGTCAACAAGTACGGCGACGCGATCTCCCACGAAGGCTGGCAACACGCGGTGCAAGTGGTCGATCAGGTCTGCGAAACCTGGCAGCAAAAGGACGTCGGAATCTGGGAAATGCGCGGCGAGCAACATCACTTTCTGCACTCGCGATTGATGTGCTGGGTGGCGCTGGACCGGGCGATTCGCCTGGCCTCGAAACGTTCGCTGCCGGCGCCGTTTGCACGCTGGGACGAAACCCGTCAGGCGATTTATGCGGACATCTGGGAAAACTTCTGGAACGAAGAACGCGGACATTTCGTGCAGTACATGGGCGGTACGGCGCTGGACGGCTCGATGCTGCTGATGCCGCTGGTGCGTTTTGTCAGCGCCAAGGATCCGCGTTGGCTGGCGACGCTGGAAGCGATCCAGAAAACCCTGGTGCGCGACGGCATGGTGTATCGCTATCGCAACGACGATGCGCAGATTGATGGTCTGGCCGGCACCGAAGGCGCGTTTGCGGCGTGTTCGTTCTGGTATGTGGAATGCCTGGCGCGGGCCGGACAGGTCGAAAAGGCGCATCTGGAGTTTGAACAGTTGCTGCGGTATGCCAATCCGCTGGGGTTGTACGCCGAAGAGTTCGACAGCCACGCGCGGCATCTGGGCAATACGCCGCAGGCGTTGTCGCACTTGGCGTTGATCAGCGCGGCGAGTTTTCTCGATCGCAAACTGAGTGGTGAGAAGAGCTCCTGGCAGCCTTGAATGTGGTCTGACGGAATCAGCTGTTGTCGGAATATTCGCTTTTGCGAGAAGGTTTTGTCGCAGTAATGTCTGCCGGCGATCAATAGAAATGGGCTTTGTCGGCCAAACCAAAGGGTTGTGCAGGGTTGCTGCGGTTTCGGTTAAAAAAACCGCTGCCGTTGCCCTGCCAACCCTGCGTCCGGCACCGGCAAATACCTTGTTGCCAGCTGTTACATCCGCCCCTAACATTCACCGTCAACGGGTACAGCGGAGCTGTCCAACAAAACCCGAATTCAAGGAACCTGAATGATCCAGCGCATCCACCGCACCATCGACGCCCCACTGCGCTCCGGTCTGAACCGGAATGAACTGTGGGAAGCCCCTGACATGGGCCTGATCAAATGCTGGGAAATCGGCCGCCAGCGCGCCAGCCGTTTCCCCAACGTCGCCCAACAGTGCCTCGCCGGTGAGCTGCCGGTGCTGGGCTGGAAAGGAGGCGTGAGCCGCAGCCTGAAAAAACTCGAAAAGTACGGATCGCTGAAATACCTGGCGCAATGGCAAGGCTTGCGCGGGGAAGATCTGGACATCGATCTGGCCGTGGAGAAAGCACTGACCTGCTCGCGGACCAAAATGGTGGTGACGTTCACGCCGGACCGCACCAAGTATTTCAACCAGATGGCCGAGGCAGAAGCCCAGAGCTGACGCAGTTTTTTGCGGTGCAAAAATCCCGCTGTGGCGAAATACGTACCTGTGGCTGTGTGGGACGGTTTCATCAGCATGAATGTTTTTGCCGGTGCCCATTTTCAGGAGTTCTCTCGTGACCCAGTCGCCAGCCGTCCACTACGTTGAAACGCCGCACCTGAACATCGCTTATGAACAGCACGGCCCCAGCAGCGGCGAGCCAATCATTCTGCTGCACGGTTTCCCCTACTCGCCGCGCGGTTACGATGAAGTCGCCCCGGCCCTCGCCGCCCAAGGTTATCGCGTCATCGTCCCGTACCTGCGCGGCTACGGTCTGACCCGGTTCAAGCACCCGGACACGCCGCGCTCCGGCCAGCAAGCGGTGCTTGCGCAGGACTTGCTGGACCTGATGGACGCCCTCGCCCTCCCGCACGCCGCGCTTTGCGGCTACGACTGGGGTGGACGCGCGGCATGCATCGTCGCGGCGCTGTGGCCGCAGCGGGTTCGCTGCCTGGTCACTGGCGATGGCTACAACGTGCAGAACATTCCCGGCTCGATTCGGCCGCTGGATCCTGAGACCGAGCATCGGCTCTGGTATCAGTATTATTTCCACACTCCGCGCGGCGTCGAAGGCTTGACCGATAACCGTCGCGCGCTGTGCGAACTGCTTTGGCGCCTATGGTCGCCGACTTGGGCGCGCAACGCCGAGCGTTATCCGTTGAGCGCGCCGGCCTTCGACAACACCGATTTCGTCGAAGTGGTGATTCACTCGTATCGGCATCGCTTCATGTATGCCCCCGGCGATCCGGCGCTGGAATGGATCGAAGATGCGCTGGCCAGACAGCCGACCATCGGCGTGCCGACGATTTCCCTGTGCGGCGCCGACGATGGTGTGGGACCGGCCCCGGAGCACGACGAAGACCTCGAGCATTTCACCGGTCAATATGAGCGCCGGGTGTTGGCGGGCGTCGGCCATAACATTCCCGAAGAAGCGCCCGAAGCGACGATCAAAGCGCTACTGGATCTGCTGCAAGGCTGACACTGAAGCGTTCGCGATAGGCTTGCGGCGTCACACCGATGGCACGCAGGAAGCTGCGGCGCAGGGTTTCTTCGCTGCCAAAGCCGCATTGCGCGGCGACGCGTTTGATCGCCACGCCGGTGTCGCTGAGCAAGCGGCGCGCGGTCTCGACGCGGATCAGTTCGATGGCGCGCGCCGGGGTTTGACCGGTGTCGGAACGGTAATGGCGGATGAAGCTGCGTTCGCTCATGCCGGCCTGTAGCGCCAGGGTGGCGACGCCGAGGTCTTTGGTCAGATTTTCGCTGATCCAGGCATGCAGTTCGTCGAAGCGATTGCCTTCCTGCTGTAGCGACAGCGTGACGCTGAATTGTGATTGACCGCCCGGACGCTTGAGAAACACCACCAATTGCCGCGCAACGTCGAGGGCCATGGCGCGGCCGAGGTCTTCTTCGACCATGGCCAGCGCCAGATCGATGCCCGCGGTGACGCCGGCGGAGGTCCAGATCGGGCCGTCGTTGATGAAGATCGGGTTGGGCTCGACGCGCAGCTGCGGATGTTTTTGCGCCAACTCATCGCAACGTGTCCAGTGTGTCACCACGCGCCGACCGTCAAGCCAACCGCTGGCCGCCAGCAAAAATGCACCGGTGCACACTGACGACACGCGGCGGCAACGCGATGCGTGTTCACGCACCCAAGCCACCAGTGGCTGATCCTCGGCCGCCGCGTACACACCCCAACCGCCAGCGATGATCAACGTATCGCTGGGGGCTGGCGGCAATGGCTCGGCCAACAGCGCCAACCCAGCGGAGGACATCACCGCCCCGCCACCGCTGGCGATCACGGTCGGCGCGTACGGCGCAGACAAACCCTGTTGGCGCGCGATGTCGTTGGCCGAAGCAAACACCTGCAACGGCCCGGTGACGTCGAGCAGTTGCACATTGGCGAACGCGAGCACATGGATGGCTTTAGGCATGATTGGCGGGATTCGTGGGGTAATTGGCGGATGCGCCAAATCCTACGAGCCTACAGTGAAGCCGTCCACCCCCAACTCAGGAGAAAATGCCATGGCGCTGCAGATCGGTTTTTTGCTGTTTCCGCAGGTTCAACAATTGGACCTGACCGGGCCGTATGACGTGCTGGCCTCGCTGCCGGACGTGAACCTGCATTTGATCTGGAAGGACCTGATGCCGGTGACCGCGAGTACCGGGCTGGTGCTGAAACCGACCACCACGTTCGACGATTGCCCGGCGCTGGACGTGATCTGCATTCCCGGAGGCGCCGGGGTCGGGCCGTTGATGGAGGATGAAGCGACCTTGGCGTTTATCAACACGCAAGGCGCCAATGCGCGTTATGTGACGTCGGTGTGCACCGGCTCGCTGGTGCTCGGCGCGGCCGGCCTGCTCAAGGGCAAACGCGCGACCACGCACTGGGCGTATCACGATTTGCTCGGGACCTTGGGCGCGGTGCCGGTGAATGAGCGGGTGGTGCGCGACGGCAATTTGCTGACGGGAGGCGGAATCACCGCCGGCATCGACTTTGCCCTGACCCTGGCCGCCGAACTCTTCGACGAGGACACCGCGCAGGTCATCCAGCTGCAACTGGAATACGCGCCGGCCCCACCTTTCCAGGCCGGCAGCCCCGACACCGCGCCGCACACTATCGTGCAAGAAGCGCAGCGGCGCGCGGCACCGTCGTATCAACAGCGTAAAGCGATCACCGAACGCGCAGCGGCCAGACTCGGGATTTGAATAGGCCTGAACCGGGCTGAACTGACCTGGCCTGGCCTGGCATAACCTGGCATAACCTGGCCTGGCTTGGCTTGGCCTGTGGGAGCGAGGCTTGCCCGCGAACAACGATGACGCGGTGTTACAGGGAAACCGCATCATCGTTGTTCGCGGGCAAGCCTCGCTCCTACAAGAGACGGGTTTTCGATGGGCGAAAAAAAACCCGCCTAAGCGGGTTCTCAAGACCATCGCGACATCCTGTCGGCAGCCATCCTGGCTAATGGTCGATCATCCATGATCCTGAGCACTTCCTGTGCTTCAGTTGATGGATCCAGAATAAGTGCTTCGCGGCAGGTTAAACAGACGACATACCCGCACCCGCGTGTAAGCGTTTGACCATAGGCAGCAAAATCGCAGTTTTCGACAGACCAAAAAAAACCCGCCGAAGCGGGTTTTTCCCAAGACCATTACGACTCCCTGTCGGCAGCGTGTCCTTGCTTATGGTCGATCATCCGTGATCCTGAGCACTCCCTGTGCTTCAGTTGATGAGGCTAGATTACGCTTCGGATCCAATGCGCAATAGACGACATAGCTACCAATGCGTGTAAGACATTCGCTATAGCGACCCTTCCGCAAACCCTTAGGCGACTAGGGCATCAAGCCTGCACGCCTTGATTTACAAGGCTCTCAGCTGCGCATTGGTCGCCATGACCGCCCCACCCACCTAAAACCCAACCGCAGCCAATCAATCGCCCTGCTGTTCAAGAATCTTCGCGGCGGGTTCCAAAAATTCTTCAATATTGCTCATCTGCTCATCCCAGCCACGGCTGTCCATGCGGAACGCCTTGAGCCGGCGATTTTGCGGAATATGGTCAAAACCGGATTCAGTCACCTTCAGCAACGTGCCGTTATCCATGTCTTCGAGCTCGAACAGCACCAGCGTGGTCGGCTCTTGGGAATAATCGACGTCAGGCTCGACCGCATACGGGTGCCAGCGAAACGAAAACACCCGCTCCGGCTCGACCCGTTCGACCAACACATTCCACAGCAAGTGCTCATAACCGGGATAGGTAATCTGCCCCTGCGTCCACTCACCCGCAACAAAGCGCTTGCCCTCAAGCGCCACGCCAAACCATTGGCCAAACGCCTCGGCATTGGCCACCACGCGCCAGACTTGCGAACGCGGCGACTTGAGCAAAATCTTCCTTTCGATACGATCTGATGCTGGATTCATAAGTCACCTCCTGTAAAGAACAGTAGGCCTGTAAGACCACAAGACCAACCCTAAAGTTGTATCAAGCACGGGAGCAATCGCTAAGACCTGAAACGAGCGGCTGCGTTTGCGTGCGCACGTTGTGCTTTTGAGGCTTTGAGCGCGAACACATGGCTTCACCTGAAGACGCTTTTCTGTAGGAGTGAGCCTGCTCGCGAAAGCGTTGTTTGAGTCAACCCATCCATCAACTGACAGGCTCGCCCCCACAGGCGCGGTGTTGGATGATGGACTTTCGCTTCGCTACACTGCACTTCAACTTTTCCGATCATCGCGAGGTTCTTCCATGCACTCACGCTTCCTCCTGGCCCTGACGCCATTGTTGTTGTTCAGCACTTTTGCGCAGGCTGTGGACTGTGACAATGCGACCAATCAGGGCGATATGAATCGCTGCGCGGCCGAGCAGAACAAAGCGGCGGACAAGGAGCTGAACGCGCTGTACCAGCAAATCACCAAACGCCTGAAAGACAACCCGGACGCGAAGAAGCTGCTGGTCGGCGCGCAACGTAACTGGGTGGCGTTTCGTGATTCGGAGTGTAAGTTCTCGGCGTCCGGGGTCGACGGCGGCAGCGTTTATCCGCTGATTTACAGCAACTGCACGACGGACCTGACCCAGCAGCGGGTCGAGGCTTTCAAGCGTTATTTGAAGTGTGAAGAAGGTGATTTGAGCTGCCCGGTGCCTGGGGTTTGAGATTGTGGGGGGGCTGATGGCCTCTTCGCGGGCAAGCCTCGCTCCTACCGGTTTGGTGTCGTTGCATTAACCACCAACCGTAGGAGCGAGGCTTGCCCGCGAAGGCTTTCTACCTGACAACCAGGAATCTAAACCTGCCAAAACTCAAAGCTTCCAAAACTCAAAGCTTCCAAAACTCAAACCTGCCAAACCTCTGGCCCAACAAAAAACGCCCGCGCATTATCCTCAAGACTTTCCAGGTGATACCCGCCCTCCTGCACGATCAGGCACGGCAACCCAAGGCTGCGAATCCGTTCGCCCAGCACGGCAAAACCTTCCCGGGTCACCGCGACTTTGCTTTGTGGGTCGAGCTCGAAAATGTCGAAACCCAGCGACAGCACCAATACCTCAGCGCCGAAGTCCTTAACCGCCACCAACGCCACCTCAAGTTGCCCGAGGAAATCCGCTTCACTCGCACCATGCTTCATCGGCAAATTCAGGTTAAAACCCTCTCCCGCCCCGGCGCCGCGCTCGTCGGCAAACCCGGCAACGCCTGGGTAGAAGTTGGTCGGATCGCCATGCACCGAGACGTAAAGCACGTCATCGCGCTGGTAGAAAATCTCTTGAATGCCCTGACCGTGATGCATGTCGGTATCGAGTACCGCGACGCGCTCGAAACCGGCGCGCAGCACTTGCGCCGCGACTGCTGCGTTATTTACGTAGCAGAAACCACCTGCCGCTTCGGCGCGGGCATGGTGACCGGGCGGACGGCATAACGCGTACGCCGCCGGTTCGCCATCAAGCAACGCCTGAGCGCCGGCAATCGCGCTTTGCGCCGACCAATACGCCGAGCGCCAGGTCTGCTCGCCGACCGGGCAACTGCCATCGGCGAGATAACGCGCGGCTTGCGCCAAAATCCCGCGCAAGGCATTGGGCTCGCGGACGAAGATATTCGACATGACTTCATCGCCCCAGTCTTCGGGGATTTCTTTCCAGCGCTGATGGGCTTCCTGAAGGAAGGTCAGGTACGGCGCGCCGTGCACGGCCAGCAACGGTTGAAGTCCGGCGTCGATTGGTTGCTCGACGCTGAAACCGAGGGAATGCGCAGCCTGCACCAGTCGCTGCGCGCGCTCGGGCACTTCTTGTGGCGTGCGCATCTGTCCGCGCGAATAGTAGCTGCGTGGATGGTGGAGCAATTGTTCGGCATGGAAAAAACTGCGCATGGGATAAATTCCTGTCAGTTACGAAAACTTTGGCCCGCCCTCAAACTCCGTGGCGAGCGAGCTTGCTCGCGCCGGGCTGCGAAGCGGCCCCAAGACTCTTGTCAGTGATGAGGGCCTGTACCGGCCCCAGTCCTAATTGACCACGCCGGCCCGAGCCAGCACGGCATTGAGCAAAACGTCGGTGCCTTGGCGCACATCGTCCGGCAGCACATCTTCGGCTTCGTTATGACTCAAGCCGCCAACACAGGGGATAAACACCATCGCCGTCGGACAGAAGCGCGCGAGGTGAATCGCGTCGTGCCCGGCGCCGCTGACAATCGATTGCTGGGTGTAACCGAGGGCGTCCACCGCTTGCTGCACCGCCGCCACGCACTCGGCGTCGAACGGCGTGGCCGGGCTGATCCAGTGCGGGGTGATCGTCAGTTGCAGTCCGCGAGCATCGGCAATCGCCTGAAGTCGCGAACGCACTTGCTGCTCCATCGCCGCAATCGTCGCGTCATGGTGATGACGCAAATCGACGGTGAAATTCACCAGCCCAGGAATGGTGTTGCGCGAGGATTTGTTGATGCTCAATTCGCCGACCGTGGTCAGGCCTTGCGGGGCGAAATCGCTGGCCAATGCTTCGATCGCCTGAATCATCGGCGCGACGCCGTACAGCGCGTCTTTGCGCAACGGCATCGGCGTGGTGCCGGCGTGCGCGGCCATGCCTTCGACGCGTACGTCGAGCCAGCGAATTGCCTGGCCGCCGCTGACCACGCCGATGCTTTTCGCGTTGTCTTCGAGGATCGGGCCTTGCTCAATGTGCGCTTCAAAGTAGGCATCCACCGCGCCGCCCAACGCCCGCTCGCCGGCATATCCGCTGCGCTGCAAGGCTTCGGCGACGCTGATGCCGTCGACGTCACGCACCGCCAGCGCTGCGTCCAAAGACATGACGCCGGTGAACACCGCCGAACCGAACATTGCCGGGGTGAAGCGCGCGCCCTCTTCGTTGGTCCACACCGCCACTTCCAGCGGTTTGCGGGTGCGGATCCCGAGGTCATTGAGGCAACGCAGCACTTCCAGTCCGGCGAGCACGCCGTAGACGCCGTCGAAGCGACCGCCTTCAGGTTGGGTGTCGAGATGACTGCCCATCATCACCGGCGCGGCGTCTGGATCGGTGCCAGCGCGTCGGGCAAACAGATTGCCGATGGCGTCGACGCTGAGGGTCAACCCGGCTTCGCGGCACCAGTGGCAGAAGAGTTCGCGACCGGCCTTGTCTTCATCGCTCAGGGCCAATCGGCAACTGCCGCCGCGCGCCGTCGCGCCGATTTCGGCCATGGCCATCAGGCTCGCCCACAGGCGATCAGCATTAATCTTCAACATCATTAACTCCTCGAAAACTGGATCAGGCGTTGGCCAATTCGATGCGCTCAGCGCTGGCATGTCGGCGCGCCAGGCACAACACGCAGATCAGCGAAGTGGCGGCGATCAGGCTGTAAAACACCGCCAACGGCCACCACTGGCCGGCGAACTTGTGCGCGAGCATCGTGCCGACCAGCGGCGTCAGGCCACCGGCAACAGCGCCGCAAATCTGATAGGCCAGGGAAATCGCGGTGTAGCGCACGCGGGTCTCGAACATGCCGCTGACGTAACCGGCGATCACCGCGTAGAACGAGGCCATGCACACGACCGCCAACGCGATGCCGAGAATGATCAGCGCTGGCTGCGCCGAGCTGACCAGCACGAACATCGGGTACGGCGAGGCCATCGCCAGCACCGACATCAGGCACAGGAAGCGCGTCGCGCCGATCTTCTCGGCGACCCACGCGGCCAGCGGCTGAATGCAGAACTGAATGATCGCCACCACAAACAGGCACTCGAGAACCAGCGAGCGCGGCAACTCGAGTTGTTGGGTGGTGTAAGCGATCATGAAGGTGTTGGTGAAATACACCCCGGCGATGCCCAGCGTGTTGGCGCCAATGCACAGCAGCAGCGGACGCCACGCGGTGCGCAGCACTTCCATCACCGGTGCCTGTTCCTTGCGCGTACTTTTGCTGGCGAGCTCGCGACTGGCGAGGAACTCCGGGGATTCATTCACGCCCAGACGAATCGCCAGCCCGACCAGCAGCAACAGCGCGCTGGCGAGGAACGGCAGACGCCAGCCCCAACTCATCAAGTCTTCTTCCGGCAAACGCGTGACCGCGCTGAACGCGAGCAACGACAGGATCAAACCGGCCGGGCTGCCCAATTGCGCAAACGAGGCGAAAAAGTTGCGACGGCCCTTCGGCGCATGTTCGCCCGCCATCAACACTGCCCCGCCCCACTCGCCACCGACAGCGATGCCCTGGACGATGCGCAGGAGGATCAACAGCACCGGCGCGGCGACGCCGATTTGTCCGTAGGTTGGCAACAAACCGATGCACACCGTGACCACGCCCATCATCAGCAAGGTGATGATCAACGATTTCTTGCGGCCGATGCGGTCGCCGATATGGCCGAAGATAATCCCGCCTAGCGGTCGCGCGAAGAAGCCCACGACGAAGGTGCCGAACGCGGCCATGGTGCTGAACAGTTTGTCGTCGGAGGGGAAAAACAACGCGCCGAATACCAACGCGGCGGCGGTGGCGTAAATGTAAA
The DNA here is from genome assembly GCF_002836905.1 of Pseudomonas sp. 43NM1. Lineage (NCBI taxonomy): Bacteria > Pseudomonadati > Pseudomonadota > Gammaproteobacteria > Pseudomonadales > Pseudomonadaceae > Pseudomonas > Pseudomonas sp. 43NM1. Next base: position 16,288 of record NZ_MKGS01000212.1, read on the forward strand.
AGTCGTACCACTCGATCATGGTGCCGATGAAGGCTGCGGCGGCCGCACGGCGCGGTTGTGACGAAGCAAGAGGCTTCATGGGTCTGGGCTCCTTTGGTTATTTTTTTGGCAGGAGTGAAACAGCAATATCGAGGCACTCTGGCGGCGCCTGTCTGGAGGTGATTTATCGTCGCAGGGCTATGATTAGTCAATTTTCTATTTATTATGCGGACTATTACGCCTGCTTATAATCGAGAGTGACCATGGCCGACCGCGACGTGCAACGCTTGCTCAATGACCGTCTGGACTGGAACCTGCTGCGCACCTTTCGGGTGATCGGCCAGGAACTCAGCATCAGCCGTGCCGCCGCCCGCCTGCACTTGACGCAACCGGCGGTGAGCCAAGCGTTGAAGCGCCTGGAAGAACAACTCGGCCGCCAATTGATCGCCCGCCGTGGGCCGCGTTTTGCCCTGACCGAAATCGGCGAGCAGATCTTCGAACTGGCCGGGGAAATCTATGGGCAGATGTCGCAAGTCAGCAGCGTGCTGGAGCAACCGGCCGACGAAGTGATCGGCAAAGTGCGCCTGCTGATCATCAGCCGGATATTCTCTGAGCGTTTCGATGACTTCCTCGCCGACTTTCATCGCCAGCACCCGCGGGTGGATCTGGAAGTGGATGTGATGCGCAGTTCCGACATTGTCAGCGCCCTGCAGGAAAAGACTGCGACGCTGGGCCTGAGCCTCAACCGGCGGCCGCAACCACGCCTGGAACAGCGGTTGTTCCTGCGTCAGCGTTATGCATTTTTTTGCGGCAAGCATCATGGATTATTCGGCCGACAGGACGTCGCCGAGGGGGATTTGCAGCGAGAGAATTTCGTCAGTTTCACCAGCGACCAGATCGGCGGCATGCTTTCGCCGCTGACGATTTTTCGCGATCAGCAGGGCTTCAGCGGACGCATCGTTGCCTCGTCACCGAGCTTGGAAGAAGTCCGGCGCCTGGTGATTGCCGGGTTTGGCATTGGCTGTCTGCCCGAGCACGTGGTGGCGGCCGACGTTGACGCCGGATTGCTCTGGCGCCTGCCGCCCCACGAGGGGATTGCCGATGTCGACATTCATTTGCTGTGGAACCGCGAGCAGCGCATGAGTCGGGCGGAGACGCTGTTTATCGAGAGTTTGCAGGCATGTTTGACGGGCGGCTAGTCAATGACTGATTAGCCGCCCCGTCATTCGAGTTGCGGTGATCGCTCAGACGTGCGGATCACCCGGCGATTTGGCCGGCGTGGCGTATTGCGGCTTCAGATGGCCGTCCTGATCGAGCAGCCAGGCGTCCATGATCTGCCGCACCACAGGGCCGGCAACGCGGCCACCGGCCTCACCGTTTTCGATCATCACCGATATCACGATCTTCGGGTGTTCGGCCGGGGCGAAACCGACGAACAAGGCATTGTCGCGGTTACGCTCCAGCGTTTTGGCGCGGTTGTACCGCTCGCCCTGCTTGATCGCCACAACTTGCGCCGTACCACTCTTGCCCGCGATGCGATATTGCGCGCCGGCCGCCGCAGCCCGGGCAATCCCGCGCGGGTCGTGCATGACCATTTGCATGCCGTGGTTGACCTGCTCCCAGTCGCGCGGGTCCTTGAGCAGAATGTTCGGCATCGGATGCTCGTCTACCGGCGCGACGCCGTCGACGGTCTTGGCCAGATGCGGACGGTTCCACACACCTTTGTTGGCGATCAGCGCGGTGGCTTGTGCCAATTGCAGCGGCGTCACCTGCATGTAGCCCTGGCCGATGCCAAGAATCACTGTTTCACCGGGGAACCAAGGCTGGCGGCGGGTGGCGCGTTTCCACGATTGCGACGGCATCAGGCCGGCAGACTCTTCGAACATATCCAGCGAGACTTTTTCGCCGAGGCCAAACATGGCCATGTAATCGTGCAACCGATCAATGCCGAGTTTGTGCGCGAGGTCGTAGAAGTAGGTGTCGTTGGATCGCATGATCGCCGCGTCCATGTCCACCCAGCCGTCGCCGCTGTGGTTCCAGTTGCGGTACTTGTGATCGAAGTCCGGCAGTTGGTAATAACCGGGATCGAAGACGCGGGTTTGCGGCGTCACTACGCCAGCGTCGAGGCCGGCAATGGCGACTTCCGGTTTGATCGTCGAGCCCGGCGCATAGAGGCCGCGCAGCACGCGGTTGAACAGCGGCCGGTCGATGGAATCGTGCAGCGCCGCGTATTCTTTGAAACTGATGCCGGTGACGAAACTGTTCGGATCAAAACTCGGTTTGCTGACCATCGCCAGCACTTCGCCGGTCGCCGGATCGAGCGCAACCACCGAGCCACGGCGATCACCCAGGGCGTCCTCAGCGGCTTCCTGAAGTTTGACGTCGAGGCTCAGCACGATGTTTTTGCCAGGTATCGGGTCGGTGTGTTTGAGCACCCGAAGTACGCGGCCCTGCGCGTTGGTTTCGACTTCTTCGTAGCCGACGTGACCATGCAACTGCGACTCGTAGAATTTCTCGATACCGGTCTTGCCGATGGATTGGGTGCCGCGATATTCGACGCCGTCGAGCACCTTGGATTCTTTCTCGTTGATGCGCCCGACGTAGCCGATCGAATGCGCGAAGTGCGCGCCCATCGGGTAGTGCCGCACGAATTGCGGCTCAACATCGATTCCCGGCAAGCGAAACTCATTGACCGCTAGAACAGCGATCTGCTCTTCGCTGAGCTCGTAGAACAAGGTCACCGGCACAAACGGATGTCGCCCCTGCTTCATGGCTTTGTCGAACGATGCGCGGTCTTCAGCCGGCAGGTGCAGGAGGCTGATCACTTCGTCCAACTCTTCATTCACATCGACAGCGCGTTCGCGGGTGATGGTGAGGTTGAAGCTGGGGCGGTTGTCGGCCAGAACGACGCCATTGCGGTCGTAGATCAGCCCACGTGTCGGGGTGATCGGCAACACGTGGACACGATTGTTTTCGGAGATGGTCGAGTGGTAATCGAATTCGACGACTTGCAGCACGTAGAGGCGCACTACCAGTGCGCAGGTGATGGCGACCACAAACAAGGCGCAGGCCATCAATCGTTTGTTGACCAGGCGCGTCTCTTTTTCGTGATCCTTGATGGGTATTGGTTCGGGCATTTCTGCAGCAGCTCTTTGACAATGATGGGTGAGCCGATCCGTAGGCTTGAAATCAGTCCGTTAAAAACGAGCTGCACCATACCAAAAACTGCGCGGTCGCTTTAGCGCGATTTCCTCGAACGGTTGTACTTTTTGGCTCGAGCACAGAGCCCGATTTGGTTTTCCTGCTGGCAAAACAAAACCCCTACCTGCATACGCAGATAGGGGTTTCGGAATTTAATCTTGACGATGACCTACTCTCACATGGGGAAACCCCACACTACCATCGGCGATGCATCGTTTCACTACTGAGTTCGGGATGGGATCAGGTGGTTCCAAGGCTCTATGGTCGTCAAGAAATTCGGGTACCGAATCGTGGCCAGATGGCCGCGCTTCAGCAAATTGGGTATGTGACAGCGGTCGGTATTTGTGTGTGGCTTTGTGCACAGTCGAACTTTCGGTTCATTGCGTCTTCACACACCGCAATCTGGTGCTCTTTCGCTTTTCAGCTCGAAGCAAGCAAATTGCTTGGGTGTTATATGGTCAAGCCTCACGGGCAATTAGTATTGGTTAGCTCAACGCCTCACAGCGCTTACACACCCAACCTATCAACGTCGTAGTCTTCGACGGCCCTTCAGGGGACTCAAGGTCCCAGTGAGATCTCATCTTGAGGCTAGTTTCCCGCTTAGATGCTTTCAGCGGTTATCTATTCCGAACATAGCTACCCGGCAATGCCACTGGCGTGACAACCGGAACACCAGAGGTTCGTCCACTCCGGTCCTCTCGTACTAGGA
>NZ_MKGS01000213.1:0-19894 GCF_002836905.1 Pseudomonas sp. 43NM1
TCTTGCGCCTGCGCCTGATCACCCAACGACCGCTGCGCTACGGCGCCGGCCAGCATCTGGTGTTGTGGGCCGGCAACGTCGCGCGTCCGTATTCGCTGGCGAGCCTGCCGGAAGAGGACCGTTTTCTCGAATTTCACCTCGATTGCCGCCAGCCCGGCGAATTCAGCACCGCCGCGCGCCAGTTGCAGATCGGCGACAGCCTGCGCCTCGGTGAACTGCGCGGCGGCGCCCTGCATTACGACGCCGACTGGCACACCCGGCCACTGTGGCTGCTGGCCGCCGGCACCGGTTTGGCGCCGCTGTTCGGCGTCTTGCGTGAGGCGTTGCGCCAGGATCACCAAGGCGCCATCCGCGTCATTCACCTGGCGCATGACGCGCACGAGCATTACCTGGCCAAACCCCTGCAAGCTATGGCCGAGGGCCGCGACAACCTCACGGTGGAGCTCTGGACCCCGGCCGAGTTGCCGCAGGCGTTGGCGCAACTGCGGCTTGTTTCGCGGCAAACCCTGGCCTTACTCTGCGGAGCCCCCGACAGCGTCGACGCCTTCGCCCGGCGCCTGTACCTGGCGGGACTGCCGCGCAATCAACTGCTGGCCGACGTGTTTGTTCCCCGTGGTTGAGCGCTGATCGTTTAACCACGCGAGACTTGCCATGCCAGATGCCATCCACGTTGAACGCGAGCGGGGTCTGCTGACCCTGCGCCTCAATCGTCCGGACAAGAAAAACGCCCTGACCCGCGCCATGTACGCGCAACTGGCCGAAGCGCTGAGCGAGGCTGACCAGAGTCCTGAGATCAACGCGGTGCTGATCACCGGATCCGCCGAGTGCTTCACCGCCGGCAACGACATTGCCGACTTCATTCAACAACCGCCGAGCAACCTCGACAGCCCGGTGTTTCATTTCATGCTCAGCCTGCTCGACTGCCGCAAACCGGTGATCGCCGCCGTGGCCGGTGCGGCGGTGGGTATCGGCACGACGTTGTTGTTGCATTGCGATCTGGTCTACGTCAGCCGCGATGCGCGCTTGCGTATGCCGTTCGTGAACCTGGGGTTGTGCCCGGAGTTCGGCTCCAGCCTGATTCTGCCGCGCTTGCTCGGGCATGCGAAAGCGGCGGAGTTGTTGCTGTTGGGCGAAGGCTTCAGCGGTGAACAAGCGGCGGCGTGGGGAATTGCCACCGAGGCGTTGGGCAGTGGCGAAGCGGCGTTGGCCAAGGCGCGGGAGGTGGCATTGCGTTTTGAAGCGTTGCCGGCCGAGGCGGTGCGCATCAGCAAGCAATTGATGAAAGCCCCGGATCGCGAACTGCTGCGCAAGGTGATCGAGGAGGAGGGCGCGTTGTTTACCGAACGGCTGCGTTCGCCCGAAGCGGTGGCGGCGTTGTCGGGGTTTATCAACCGGCGTTAGATCTGTGTTGGCTGGGCGGGCGCCATCGCGAGCAAGCTCGCTCCCACAGTTGATTGGGCTGTTCCCACATTTTGGGTTTCCTGCAAAACCCCTGTGGGAGCGAGCTTGCTCGCGATAGCGGCAGCCCGGACAACACATCCCCAGCACTAGAAATCAAAAAGCCCCGCCATTCACATGGCGGGGCTTTTGTCTTTCAGCAACCGGTCAATCAGACCATTGGGTCGCCAACGTGCAGGATTTTCATGCCGTTGGTGCCGCCGATGGTGTGGTAGCTGTCGCCTTTGGTCAGGATCACCCAGTCGCCTTTTTCCACAACGCCACGCTTGAGCAGCTCGTCGATTGCAGCCTGGCTGACTTGCTCAGGCGGCAGCGATGCCGGGTCGAACGGTACGGTGTAGACGCCACGGAACATGGCGGCGCGCGCCTGGGTTTCGCGGTGCGGGGAGAACGCGTAGATCGGCACCGAGGAACGGATGCGCGACATGATCAACGGCGTGTAGCCACTTTCGGTCAGGGCGATGATCGCTTTCACACCCGGGAAGTGGTTGGCGGTGTACATCGCCGCGAGGGCGATGGACTGGTCGCAGCTTTCGAAGACCTTGCCGATACGGTGGCTGGAGGTCTTGCTGGTCGGGTGCTTTTCAGCGCCGACGCAGATGCGCGCCATGGCCTGCACGGCTTCCAGCGGATACAGACCGGCAGCACTTTCCGCCGAGAGCATCACGGCGTCGGTGTAGTCGAGCACGGCGTTGGCCACGTCGGACACTTCGGCGCGAGTCGGCATCGGGTTCTGGATCATCGACTCCATCATCTGCGTGGCGACGATCACCGCTTTGTTGTGGCGACGTGCGTGCAGGATGATTTTCTTCTGGATGCCCACCAGCTCGGCATCGCCGATTTCCACACCGAGGTCACCACGGGCAACCATCACCGCGTCGGAGGCTTTGATCAGGGCATCGAGGGTGTCGTCGTCGGCCACGGCTTCGGCGCGTTCGATCTTCGCTACCAGCCAGGCAGTACCGCCGGCCTCGTCGCGCAGTTGACGGGCGTATTCCATGTCGGCAGCGTCACGCGGGAAGGACACGGCGAGGTAGTCGACTTCCATTTCGGCGGCGAGCTTGATGTCGGCCTTGTCTTTTTCAGTCAGGGCTGGCGCCGTCAGGCCACCGCCGCGACGGTTGATGCCTTTGTGGTCGGACAGCGGACCGCCGATCAGCACGGTGCAATTGAGCTCGGTGGCGGTGGCGGTATCAACGCGCATGACCACGCGGCCGTCGTCGAGCAGCAGCTCGTCGCCCACGCCGCAATCCTTGACCAGGTCCGGGTAGTCGATGCCGACCACTTGCTGGTTGCCTTCGGTCAGCGGGTGCGCGGTGGAGAAGGTGAACTGGTCACCGATCTTCAGCTCGATCTTCTTGCCGGCGAATTTGGCGATACGGATTTTCGGGCCTTGCAGGTCGCCGAGCAGGGCGACGAAGCGACCGTGCTTGGCAGCGAGGTCACGCACCAGCTTCGCGCGAGCCTTGTGCTCGTCGGGGGTGCCGTGGGAGAAGTTCAGGCGGGCGACGTCCAGGCCAGCCAGAATCAGCTGTTCGAGAACTTCCGGCGAGTTACTGGCGGGGCCAAGGGTAGCGACGATTTTGGTGCGACGGACGGACATGCATAGACTCCTGAGTTCAAGCGCTGAGTGAGGCTACTATGCTCGGTGGCTGTAGTCATTGTTCATCTGCACTACTTTTTTTTCAGATCTTTGTTTTTCGCAGATCTTTGTTTTTCGCTTTTTTCTTAAAAGAACATTCCTGAAGAATTTGCGTAACAGGTCGATACAGAGCTCAAGACAGGAGAACCCTCATGCGATTTGCGCTCATTGCCGTCCTTGCCCTCGCTACCCTCAGCGTTACGGGCTGCACCCGTTGGTCGATGAACCATCATTTGAATAATGCCTACAGCGCCTATGACCGCGGCAATTGCGAGCAGGTGATGCTCGAACTGTCCAAAGTCGATCGCGCCAGCCGTGCGCGGCCGTATGTGCGACCGGAAGTGTCGATGATGCGCGGCCAATGCCTGGAACGGCAGAAGCTGTTCATCGACGCGGCGCAGACTTACCAGTACATCATCGCCGCCTACCCGCAGAGCGAATACGCCTACCGGGCCCGCGCTCGTCTGGAAACCCTGGCTTCGCTGGGTCATTACCCGACACGCAGCGCCGCGGCCGTGGTGCGTCCGACCCGCTTCTGATGATAGAAATCATCCAAAGCCTGGCCGAGTGCAGAGGGTGAGCTATAGTCGAATAAATCGGATTAGAGCCTTGTCTCTAACCCGATGTGACACCTGCGACTGGCAGAAGTAATTGGCAGCGGTCTGCATAGGCCGTTGCACCGGAAGCAAGGAGAGCGCGCCGCTGTTGCTCCATGAAGGCTCGTTCCGAAGCATTAGTGCGGCTCTGCTTAAGAGCCTTGCGTAGCGAATTCAGCATGTTTACCGAGCGCCGTATCGAGCGGCATCAACTGCCGTATTTTCTCAGAGTGTTCAACAGCGTCACCGACAAGCCCATCGGGTTTCTGGGCAATGTCTCCGCAGACGGGCTGATGTTGATCAGTCAACTGCCGATGATGATTGGCGCTGACTTCGACTTGCGTCTGAAGATTCCCGCCAGCGACGGTTGCATGCAGGTCATCGACTTGCGCGCGAGTTGCCTCTGGTGCCACGAAGACGCCACACCCCACCACTATGACGCCGGGTTCAGCCTGCAACAGGCCCCGCCGGAATACGCACAACTGGTGAGCGCGTTGCAGCAGTACTTCAGTTTCCAGCCAATGCCGGCGTCTGCCTGAATCCGGCGGTGTCTTCAATGTTGCTTTCGCCAGCAGGCGCACTCCCACGGTGGAATGCGTTCCCTGTAGGAGTGAGCCTGCTCGCGAAGGCGCCTGCCTGAATTCCAGATCTGTCACACAGGTCAGTCGGCCGGAAGGCCCTGAAAATCGGCGCATCCGAAGCTGCGCAGCGCTCAACTACCTGACGTTCAGGATGGGGGATAGGGACATCCCGACCGTCGGGTGAGCCAGTGCGATTTTCATCAGCCTTCCGGGCGACTACACCTGGCCGCTGCCAATTGGCAGCGACGCCGACCAACTTACGGGCCAGCCATAAAGCGCACAAGCCAGCCGATTCCGGCGACTGTGTAGGCAAAGGCGCAAGGCTTTGTAGGCATTGAAACTTCGGAAAATTGTGTAAGACCATTCGTCAGAACTGTCAGTTTTTACAGGTAGAAAAGAATAGGGAATTCTTTTTAACTGACCTGAACAACCACACTGCCAGACATGAATGTCACTGTGCGGATGTAGGCCATCCATTAACCATACAAGGTGCCAAATAATGACCTGCAATGACGATAAAAACTCATCTGATGTTGATGCGGCGGTCGAGAATGTTACTTCAGCTAATGACATCATTTTTCAAAGTTACCAACAGGCTAAAGCCTCAGGCGCTGTGCAAATTGAGGACATAGTTGTGCGTTACGATAATTACAAGGCCGAGTTGACGGTATCGTATTGGTGGGGCAATGACGGAGCACTATTATACGGGTACAGCATGCAGTACAGGGTCACATCGAATGGCCGGACTTCCGGTGATCTTACCTTCGGCGTAAGCGGAGATAGCGGACAGGTTTGGAAAAGACTGCTCACCCAAAACGCCATACAGGATGGGGAATGGCATGATATTGCTAACGGTGGTTGGGTAGGCAGTCCGCTTAAAACCGGAAGTCTTTATTTCAAGTATATATTCGACAGGGGTAATACTTGGGACCCCGCAGCAGAAGCCTGGTTGAAGGTAGATTATAAAAATACGCTGGCTGAAAAAGCGATTCCATAATTCCTCTGGTTTAAACCCATCATCTTTTCAAATGGAAAGGTTGCAGGCCCACCCACCAGGGAAGTTTAAAATGTCTGTCGAAGAAGAACCTACCGTTGCCGCACCGACTATTACAACTCCGGCCAATAACGCTAACGTCAGGAATGGCGAAATCGATGTGTCGGGGACTACCTCTTCGCAAGGTCTTATTATTGCGCGTCTATATACCCAGTCTGGTTCAGCTGCTATTGCGCAAGGGCAGGGCGTGCAGACGGGCAGCCTGTGGACCGCGCGCCTGCCAGGTGCTTTTGCGCCTGGTCAATACAGAATCGAGGTCGCCCAAGGAGAGACGCGCAGGATCCACGTCACGCTGAGGGTCACTCCCGTGGTGATCACCAGGCCGTCGTCCGGCGACGCCATAACAAGTCCGTTTACCATTAGCGGGACGGGGGGCGAATATTTGGTGGGTGCAGTCTCTGTGCATAACGCCATTAGCAACGCGCAAATAGGAACAGGGGTAATCCGGGCCAACGGAGATTGGACGGCAGCCGTAGAATTGCCCAGTGATGCACAGTCGTTAACGCTGTATGCCAAACAAAAGATTGGTCCTCATTTTTCTCCCAACTCAAACTCGATCACGGTATCCCACTTACCGCAAGTGCCTCAGATCAGTAGCCCCGCCGCCGATTCCTTGCAAGCCCCAACCTTTGAAGTTCAGGGGACATTGGGCGTTGTGGGGGCGGTGGTGATTGTTGAGGATTCAGCTGGTAAGGAAGTCGGCAGATCCACTGCGCTGACGACCGCCGGGAGTTGGACCTGCTCCGTCACCGTGCCTTCCGGGCGAGCAGTGCTGCGCGCGAAGCAGATACGTGGCGGTCACACGTCGTTGCCAAGTTCATCTCGCGCCTTCCGGATCAGGCCACCTGAGCCGGTTATTCTCGGCCCGGCTGCCAATTCGAATCAGCCCACTACATTCAACTTGACCGGCAACATGGGCATGATCGGCGCAACCCTGGTTGTCATGAATGACGGTGGCTCAACCGAAGTGGGGCGCACGGCGGCGCTCACCGGGGCGAACTGGCAGTGCTCAGTCACGGTTGCAGTCGGTTTGGTAACGCTGGTGGCCAAGCAATTGCTCGGAGAAGAATCCCTGGGCAGTGTCGGGCGTCCGTACAAAGTCGCGCCACCGGCATTGACCAAGGTCGACATGCTTTATCCCGCACCCAATTCAGTGAAATTTTCCGGGGTCGGGCATAACGGTGCGCTGGTTGAAATCCGCATCGTCAGTGGCCCGAGCGGGGCAATAGTTCCTCCGGCCAAGGAAGTAAAAGGCGGTGTCTGGGAAATGACGGCGACGGGCTGGCCACTCGGCACCTACCAGCTCACTGCTTTTCAAAAAATCAGCATTCCCGGTAACGCATGGATCGAATCCCCGCACTTCGCTTTCACCAGTACGATCGCCGTGCCGGACCCGACCGACATCAAATATACGGTTGCCGATTACACCCCGACTTTTTCCGGACGAGGCGTGACTGGCGCCACCATCCTGATCAAAAAGCAGGGTGGGGCTGAAGCGGCGCCTGACGCCACTGTTCGTGACAGTCAATGGACAAGCAAATCGGCACAGGTCTGGGGGCCGATGCTTAGTCAAAATGTCGACCTGAAACAGCAAATCAATGGGCAGTCGTCGGCCAACTGGATTCGACTCATCGTCACTATCGCGCCGCTGGCGCCGGTGATCACTGCAGTCACCCCAAACGGACTTTCGCCTGACATCACCGGCACCTGCTGGCCGGGCGCCGTGGTTGATCTGGTTTACAGCGACAGCCCTGTGGTGCACAAACCCGTTCAAACCAATGGCAACTGGGCGTTCCGGCGCACCGAGCCGTTTGCATACGGCGTGCGCCATACGGTAACGGTGACGCAATTGGCGGGCGGCCAGCAGTCGCCTTCCGCGTCGTCGACCTTCGACGTACAACCGCAAGTGCCGACCCCGCTGATTACTGAGCCGTTATCCGAGTCGCAGGTGGGCCGCGACCTGAAAGTCAAAGGGACGCAGGGGATGGCGGGGGCCACCATGCAATTGCGCGATGCCGCGCGAGACGTGCCGTTGGGCGCGCCGCTGACTCTGCTCAGCGCTGGCGACTGGGAGATCGAGCTCAAGGGCCTGGAATTTCGCGCTTACACCATCGATGCGCAACAGACGTTCCAGACTTACCCATCCCTGCGTAGCGAATATCGGGGTTTTACCGTGGCGCTGATGCCGCCGCTCTTCACGGTACCGACACCTGAGGCAGATCTGCCCCGAACCGCCACGCTGTCCGGCACGGGAATCGCCAATGGGCGGATATTCGTCTGGCTGGACGGTGAGCGCGACTTTTTGCTGGAGGACGTCGTGATCGGCTTTGATGGCCGATGGCAAGGGCAGATAACGTTGCCAGTCGGGGTTACCACCCTGCGCGCGCGGCAAACATTCGTTGACGCCAACGGCAAACTGCAGACATCCAGCGACAGCCCCGCGCTGGTCTTCAACATCGTGCCGGCCGCGCCGTTTATCGAAACACCCGTCAAGAACGAGCACGTTGGCTACAACACGGTGGTTTCCGGTTTCGGTTATCCGGGCGATCGGGTCACGGTTTCACTGACCGATGCGACACGCACGGTACTCGGCACCGCGACGGTGCTGGAGGATCGAAGCTGGTCGGTCAAGTCAACGTTTGACCAGCCTGGTGATCGCTATGACCTGGTCGCCGTGGCCTCAAGTGGCGGGTTCGATTCGGCGCGTTCTGCCGCAGTGTCGGTGAATCTGGGGCGTTACTTGCCGAGCATCGCCACACCGACGGCGGGGCAGTGGGTGAGCGAGCCGCTGACATTTGCCGGCCTGGGCCGCGCCGGCACCGGCCAATTGGTGAGTTGGTACAACCCCGAACACGTGTGGGCGGCCAATCTGCCGGTCACTGGGACGGGCTGGCGAGTCGTGCCAACGCAACCGCTGCCCGCCGGTGCCAACTGGTGTCGGTTCAAACAGACGATCAGCGACGGATCGGACCGTTCGACGGCGTCCGATTGGGTGGAGAGCGAGCGGTTCGAGCTCATCAAGCCTGCCTCGCAATGATCTGAATTTACCGATGCGCAGCCGCGGTTACTGTCATTTATGACAGTAGACGTCGGTTAGCGCATGCGCGCAGATTCTAACCCCACACGCTAAATCCGAGCCGTTTGTGCCTCTTCGGCGCCGCCATTCAATCAGGGAGTTCGACCATGGCTGATTCCGCGATCCGCCCCGCCCAACAGCTGCTTCAGCAGGTGTTCAGCGAGACGCAACGCAAGACCTACGGCACGTTGCAGCGTTATATCGACGAGGGTGGTTCGATTTTTCCATTGGTCGAGATGGGCGTGTCGGGGCTGGTCGGCAAATACCAGATGAGCGCCGAAGATGCACAACGATGGCTGCGTGGGGCCAACAGCCTGGCCATTTACGTGCGCCGCCAGTTTATCGAGCACTCGCTGCATGGCAGTGACCTGAGCGTCAGACCGGCGAGCGGCCTGCTATCGATGGTCGAGGGCCCCAGCTACGAAAGCTTGTTCAAGCCCCTGTTCGACAGGCTTTGTCCGCCGGATGCGCTGGAGTCTGTGACCTCGCCCGTCGCTTACCTGATCGAGTTGTTCCGCTTGATCGGGGATATCGAGAACAAGGGTGTGGGCAATGTGGAACTGCATACCCGTCGCGCCGACTTGAAGGATTTGTCCGTCGATTTCAACGCCGTGCACCAGCCTGTGTCCTCCGTGGACATTATCGTTTCGGTACTAGAGACGTTTATCCAGGAACACGGCGATGCAAACGATGACGGCGACCTCGAAACGCAATTGATCAATGCTCGTTATCCGAACGGCCTGCCTTATTACCAGCACTGGGCAACGCTGGACACGGTTACCCGTTTTCATGATTTGTCGGTGGGCAACTTTGTTCACCGCGTGGACAGCGCCTATCCGTATTTTCTGCAACCAAAGGCGCGCGGCGAAAATGCCGGGCGAGGCATGGCGCATGCCTCGCGGCTGGGGCCCTACCAGCGAGCACTGCTGACGGAGCTATTCATTGTCGAAGCCAGCGCGCCTGCGTTTTATCTGGACAACTTCGGTGCCTCGCCAGCGGAGTCGCTCATTCTCAGCCGGGTAGCGTTGCTGGGTGAGCGAACCAAGCTGGACGCGCGTCAAATTGAAGCCTTGCTGTCAGTCCGGGATTTTGCCCCGACTCGCTCGGCTAACGTGCCGTATCCGCCAGCGGCGCAGGAGGACGATAAAGTTTCCGGTTCGGTCTACATCAACGCTCAGTCCACTGTGCCGATCACCATCAATTTCAGCGGGGTGGCCGATGCGTTTCATGAATTGAGCGCGCCGACTTCTATCGTCAATCCCTATGACCGGATCAACCGCAAGGTGCGGCTGGATCAATGGCTCGAGCTTCCCACCGAACAAACTGACGCCCTGCTGGCCGCTGCGATCCGGGCTGAAAACCGTACCACACCTGCACACAGTTGGAGGATCACGGAACCGGTGGTGCATGCGTTCGGGATCTTTCAGACCTTTCGGGACCGGTATGGGTGCAACGCGGCGGACTTCGCGGCGTTCATCGATCAACTGGGCATTTACGGTCGCGGCGAAACGCTGTCGCAGTTCGACCAGGTGTTCAACAGCCAAGGTGGCTACGGCGAATCGCTGAAGTTGGACAACGGCACGTTTGCGATCAGCCCCGTTCCCGGCAGCCCCGATCTGACTGCCAGGCAGCTGTGCCACGGGTTGCAAATAGATCCGCAGACTTACGAGTACCTGGCAAGAGCGGTGGGCGGGGCTCGCAGCGTAACGACAAATCTGACGCGTGACGCGCAAACCGTTTCCAGTTTTTACCGACTGGTGAAATTGCCCCGGCTGCTGGGCATCACGCCGATCGAAGGTGTGCTGATGTTGTTGTCGCTAGGGGGGAATACCTGGCTCAACGGCTTGGCCGGCGAAACGCGGATCAATTCAGCCACCGACAGTGAAAGCCCCCCGGATGTGCTGGATCTGATGTACGCCATGCATTCTTGTGTCGCCTGGTGCCGAGAGCGCGAGTTGCCGGTGCAGTGGGTGCTGCAACAGGTGGCGCTGACTGAAGCTGTGGTCGTCCACACGGCCAAAGAACAGCAGTTGTCGGAGCAAATTCACAATCTGCTGCCCACCGCTCAGTTGACCAATGCCGCGTTTGTCATGGCCGGCGAGTCAAATTTCATGAGGCCCGACTGGCTGAATCTGCTGGCCAATCTGGTTGATCCCGAAGGCCTGGTGCTGCCGTTCCAAGGCACTGAGTCCGAGTATCTGGTAACGGCTCGGACACACTTGGACAATGCAGTGCGCGACGGTCTGAAAGAGAGTGATGAAGCCGTGCGCGCACCTATTGTCGAGAGCATGCTCGCGGTGCTTTTGCAGTTCCGCGACGCTCAGGTATCGGTCGCCAAAGAGTGCCTTGCGGTGTATTCGCAACTCGATGCCGAACGAGCACTGCAAGTCCTGTTCTGGGTTAAAGGCACGGTGTACCAACTGTTGCGCCAAGTACTGGAACGTCGCGAGCAGAATCTCGGAGACCCCGCGACCAAGCCACAGCAATCCGACCCATTGCTCAAATTGTTGGCTGAGGTGCAGCGACGCAGTGCGCTGGTGGCGAAACTGGACCTGAGTGCTTCAGTGCTTGAGGACTATTTGTACTATGGCCACCTGGGCTGGTTGGGCCAGGCAGACAAACACGTCCTCACGCTGAAAACCCTTTACGGTCTGACGGTACTGACCAAAGCGTTCGAGTCCAGCGAGCAACCGCAAAGCAAACTGCTCGATTACCTGCGTCAGGTTAACGCGCTGCCCCCGGGGCTGGCAGGCAATGCCCTGGATCTGGCGCAGCGAGCTGCAGCGGTGCGGCTTGCGGCGTTTTTTGACTGGAGCGTCCAGGAGGTCCGCGAATGTACGAGTCGCATCGACCCGTCGCAGAAACTGCTGAAGAACCTGACCCAACTCGACCTGTTGATGCGCATTCGCACCTTGGCTCGGCAAACCGGCATGGACGCTTTGACGATTTTCCTGCTGGGCGACCTGCCAGACGGAATCGACACCGCGCGTTACTCCGCCGCCGCCGAGCGCGCGCTGCTCAGCCTTTCTGCCAAAACCGCAGCGGTCGTGTCCTTTGCTGATGAAACGCCGGAGCAGATCGTGGTGGTGACCTGTCTTGCGGACAAGACAAAAGTGGTGGCCAATAAAAACGGCAAATCCACTGACGTGATTGTGTTTACCGTGACCCTGAAAAAACCTGACGGCTCAGCGTGGAGCGGGATCAAGGTTTATTGGGAATCGACCCTGGGCACTGTCGAAACGGGCGAGACCGACATCAAAGGAGTCTTGCTCGCGACCTATCGCCCAGGCCCTGTCATGGGCTCCGAAACACCGCTGTTCAGGCTCGATCTGTTTGAGTTCGAGCATGCCAGCAGCATCGATCTGATCGCGGATTACTCGAGCCTGAGTTTCCCGCCGGCGCTCAGATCGCGCGTGCCATCCGGCACGGTGCCCGCCGGACAGGAGGTCGAGTTGTACGCCACGTTGATCGACCAGTTCGGCAACCTGGGCAAGAACAGTCTGGTGGACTGGCTCACGGAGCCGAACACGTCGACCCTCGCCGGGCCTGTCATTCGTCCGGCACAAGGCCTGACCGACCAACATGGCGTGACCCGAGTATTTATTTCCAGCGCCACCGCCGGGAAATTTACCTTCTCGGTCCTCAGCCATGCCGGTGAAAAAAACGCCGATTTCCCGGACGTCACTTTTGCCGGTAATCCGACCGACGTCAGACCAGCCGGTCGCACGTTATCCGTGCAGGAGCAACGATAATGACGCAGAACAACCTTGGTGGATTGCTCGAAAAACGTCGCTCGGCATTGGTCGAGTACTGCATCGGAAAGTTCGGCACGGCAGACGCCGATTACGCTTTCCTGAAAACGCCGGGCGACCTGTTCGAACTCTTGCGCATGGACCCGCTCGACAATTACCCGGTGCAGAGTTCGTGGGTTGCCGAAGCGACCAGTTGTGCCCAGCAGTTCATTCATGCCGCGTACCGCAAACTGGAGCCGGGCTACGACAAGCACTCGTTCGACAAGAACGAACTGAAACACTGGGAGGTGATCGGCAATTACGCCGATTGGGCGGCCGTGACACAGATCACCTACTACCCGGAAAATTACATCAACCCGTTTGTGCGCCAACGCAAGACCAGCCTGTTCAAGGAACTGGAAAACAACCTGAACCAGAGCCGCCTCAACAGTGATTCGGTGCAGATTGCCCTGCAAAACTATCTGCAGGCCTTTGAGCAGACGTGCGACCTGGATGTCATCAGTAGTTTCTTTGACGGTGACTCGGCGACGCGCGCCGATTATTACTTTGTCGGTCGGCAGCGCATGCCGCCTTACCAGGTGTTCTGGCGCAAGGCGCAAATCGAACTCTCTGCAAGCTGTACAGCCATCAACCCGGCGTCGTGGGGGGAGTGGCGGCCGATCGATGTCGCGACCGGCGCTGAGGTACTGGATATGCGCCCGGTGTTCTGGAATGGTCGTTTGTGCCTGGTGTGGGCAGAGTGGCAAGCCAAGGTGCAGGGCACGGATGCAGACAAGTTCATCAAAGCCAGGCTGACGATCAATCTGGCGTTCATGACCCAGAACGGCCAATGGTCGGCTCCGCTCTGCGTGCACAACAGCGAGCGTGAAGAAACTGCACTGAAAGACGTGCGATTGATCGCGACGGTCTTGATCGACGGTCAACATCCCAAAGGCAGGCTTGGAATGCTGCTGACGCAATCAGGTGCTGAGGCGATAACAATTTACGAGCAGCGGGATGTGCTGATGCGTCTCGTGCAAGCCGATACCACGTGGCTGAAGCACCTCGCCGACTGTCGCTTTAAAAATGCACTGGTCGTGCAACATCCGCTGATTGTCGCGAGCAAACCAGTGGTTACGGCCGTCACTCCACCGGAGATTGCCGGCTCATTGACCGGTTTTTATGACCTGGAAGTGATCCTGCTCGCCGATGACAAAGATCGTTTACTGGTGCGGGGTATTTGCAAGCCCAGTGGTCTCGCGGCGGGGACCGCTGATTTCACGTTGGCCTTCCTTGCACAAACGGCACCGGATCCAGAACCGATAACTAAACCACTTTCGCCGGCAGGCGGGTGGGTGACTCCGTGGATGCTCCTCGAACGGAACCCGGGCACAATCACTCAGCCCTTCAAATTCACCTTGGGTGCGGACGCAACCTACGGTCGGGTGGAATTCAGCGTAGCAATCCATATGCTGCGGCGTTTCGCAGCGCCAGCGCTGGAAAAGAACACCGCCGACGCGGCGCAGTTCATCGCCTTCAACCAGTACGGCATGCTGGCGCACACGCGCTTGAATTCTCTGTTCGGGCCCGAGCTGGTCCAGCGTGCGCATGTCTCAGTCGATGCCGTGCTGGACTGGGACACTCAGTTTCTGAGCGAGCCGCCCCCTGCGGGAAAATCCTTTGAGGAGCCCAACGGTCCCTTCAACGGCGCCAATGGCCTGTATTTCTGGGAGCTGTTTTTCCATCTGCCGCATCTGGTGGCGACGCGCCTGTGTGCGGAGGATCGCTACCCGGAAGCGCAAAACTGGCTGCACTACGTGTTTGATCCACGCGCGCCGGCGGTGCCCTCGACCCCGGCGAAACCTTGCGACCGACCTCGGTATTGGCGCTGCCGGCCGCTGACCAGCAATGGCAACGTCGGTTGCGAAACTCAGACGCCGCTGGACCCGGACGCCATTGGTTATGCGGCCCCGAAACACTTGCAGATTCTGATGTTCAACGAATACGTGAAAAACCTCCTCGCCTGGGGTGACTGGTACTACCGTCAGCTCACCCGTGACAGCCTCATGGCCGCCAAGTTGTGTTATGTCCAGGCCGAGTTTCTGATGGGCAAACCGCCCGTCGCGCGCACGGTAACCCGTTGGGAAACCAAGACCGTCCGGGAACTCTTGAACACAAGTCGTACGCGCCCAGCGCTGGAGGAATTCGAAAAACAACTCGATTATTCATTGGCAGATTTTCCACCTGCCGCCGAAACCGCACCGTTCATGGGAATGCTCGCCAACCCGCCGTTCAAATTGCCGATCAACGAGCAACTGCTGCAATTGTTCGATTTGCCCGGCCAGCGCCTGCGCAACTTGCGCAACAACCTGACCCTGGACGGCAAACCGCTGAACATTGCGCTGTTCAGCCCGCCGACCGATCCCAACCAGTTGCTGCGCGATCTGGCTGCCGGCGGCATGGGAGGGGCACGGCCGATGGGCGGGCGAGCGGTGGTCGGTGCATTTCACTGGCGCGTGACGTTTGATGCCGCCATGCGCGCGGTGCAAACCCTGCAAGAGTACGGCAATCAGGTGCTGCACTTGCTTGAACAGCGCGATCGGGCCGAGCAGGAAGAAATCCAGCAAGACCACTTAGTGGAACTGGGCAATTACGCAAAAATCGTCCAGGAATACACGGTCGAGGAACTGGCAGCGAACCAGAAGGTGCTGGAGCAGAGTCTGGCTTCGGTGACGGCCCGGGGAGTCGCCTACAAGGCCTGGTACGACGAGCACATCAGTGCGGTGGAATACGAGGTGATGGACGACCTGCAATTGGCCAAGCAACTGGGCGTGAGTTCGGTCGCCATCAAGGGCGCCGGAGGCGTTTTGGCGTCGTTACCGAATATTTTCGGGTTTTCCAACGGTGGACACCGCTTGGAGGAACTGGCCAATGCCGTGGTTTACGGTCTGGATATCGGTTCGTTGGTGCTGCAAATGAACGCTGATAAAAAAGCTGTCGAGGAAGGCTATCGACTGCGACGCAGGGATTGGGAACTGCTGCGCGATCAGGCCGATGCGGAAAAACTGGTCATCGAAGAACAGCTCAAGGCGCACGCTTTTGCCCTGACGGCCGCCGAGGAAAATCAGCGCTACACCGAACGGGCCAACGTTCAGTCGCTGGCTATTTATAACTACCTGAAAAAACGCGCGACCAATGCCGAGTTGTACGGCTGGCTGCTTGGCCAGCTCAAGGCTTTGCACTATCAGGCGTATGACGCCGTGGTCAGCTTGTGCCTGAGTGCCCAGGCGTCGCTCAGCGCCGCCACCGGTGACTATGACGCACCGACGCCGTTGCCGCAGGTGTGGCTGGATAACCGCCACGGGCTGACCGCTGGCGATCATCTGCGCGAATACCTGTTGCGCATGGAACGCAAGCATCTGCAAAGCTTCGAGCGGCGTCTGGAACGGATCAAGACGGTCTCCCTGCGCCAATTGTTCGATGACCCCAACGCTCAACAAATCGGTTTCGCCAGTTGGAGCGAGGCACTGGCCAAGCTGGTGGACAGTGGCACGCTGGAGTTCAGGCTGACGCAAATGCTGTTTGACCGAGATCACCCGGGGGAGTACTGCCGGCTGATCAGCTCGGTCGAGGTCGACTTGCCAGTGTTGACCGGCCCTTACGAGGATGTGCGGGCCACCTTGCAACAGATCGGCAGCACCATTGCCACGCAGCCATCGGCGGAATCGGTCAGGTATTTGCACAGGGCTGGAACCGGTGTGGCGCCGGCCGATGTGCAGTTCAACTTGCGCAGCGGACAGGAGATCGGTGTTTCCACGGGCTTCGCCGACAACGGCATGGTGTCGATGAAAGCCGAGGACGGCTTGCTCGATCCGTTCGAGCACACCGGGGCAGTTTCGCGCTGGCAGTTGAACTTTCCCTGGCCGAAGAAACAGCCGCAAGCAGCGATGCTGGCATCGATGACCGACATCATTGTGCGCATCCGTTATTCGGCCAAGGTGGGCCAACCAGGTTTCAGGCTGGCAGTGGAAAGCCTGGTGAACGACTCGGAACAATCATCGATTAGCGCAGCGATCAAAGGAGCTGGCAACCATGCATAAGCCCGTCATACAGGCCAACGAAAGCGTGATACGCAATGGTGGTTTTACCGAAGGCTTCAGTCACTGGAAGCCGCAGGAGAACGATGGCTCGTTCGGTCTCGGCCAGGACTGGTACGAAGGGGAAAGAATCCGCTATCTCGAAATTTCCGATGGTGCCTCGATCAGTCAGGAAGTCACGGTGCCCAAGACCCTTGGCGCTGACGCCCGATACATCCTGCACTTTCTCTGCGAAACCAGGCATGCCGAGCCGGGCACATTGATTGTCAGTGTCGCCGGCAAACCGCAGGAGTGTGTAATCTCGCTGCCGCCCCACAGGCGGCGTGACCGCGATGCAGATACCGCATGTCTGGCCGCAGGGCGGCCCTTGGATTACCAGCCCATTGTGTATTCCCAAGAGATCGACTTGCCACTGACTGCTCAGGACAAACTGAAGCTCAGTGTATTCACCCCGCTCAATGACCCCGGCGACTACTCCGCTGTCTTTATCACCCGGATCAAGCTGGAACTGTGTCTGGCGCCGCTGGTGCTGCAAACATTGAAACTCGATGATCAGACATTACCGGCGACCCGACCGTTGTATTTATGCCTGGGTGCCACCGGCGCCCTGGCGCACAGGCTGAGCGTGGTGCCCGCACCGGGTAACGCCTGGCAAGGCACACAAGCTGCACTGACCATTGAAAACAATCCGCAAGGTGCGGTGGTCGCGGCGCCAGTGTGGGGTGTTGATCAACCACTGGAAGACTCGTGGGTAATCGACTGCCCTTGGGTTACTGAACAAGCGGCTCACTTGTTCACGCTGAACCTGGTCAATCAGTACACCGCCGACCCGTATCCGGTCACGGTCTCGTTGGGCCACCACCGACTTGCATTCAGCGAGGTAATGGAAGCGGCTTACTACCCCGTGCTGGAGCTTCAACAAAAAGTCCGTGTGGGCGTGCAAGTGGCGTCGTTCTACACCGGTCAGACATTCAGCGCGGTCACGGTGAATTGGACCGTTGCCGGGCTGCGCGTCAGGGCTGCTGCCGTCACCGATGACAGCGGCTGGGCCTACTTTGATTACGAGCCGACTGTGGCGGGTGAGTTCGACGTGGTAGCGACTGTCGAGAGCCCGTATTACCCCGAAGGCGTTGCCAGCCAAACCCTGAAGGTTCGGGTATTGGCGACGGATCCGTGGCAGGAAGTGTTGGCAGTGGTCGAGACGCAAGCGGCGCCGTGGGCAGAAAAAACCGGCTATCCAAACCGTGGTTCAAGTTATCCCGTGCACGTGAAGCTGCTGGCTACCAGTCCATTGCTCGGTACGCAATTGTGGCTGAGCTTGACGGGGCTTTCTCCCGAGCAATTGGGCATTACGGTCAGTCCGCCGCTGGAACAACCGGTGCCCGTCGCTGATCTCGAACCGCTCTGGACGCTGACCAGCGCAGACCGTCAGGACGCTCGTTTCGAGTTGTCACTCGGCTGTTCCAAGCTGTTGCTGCCCTCGCCGAAAAAGACCATGTCGCTGGCGCGCAACCTGGTGAAAATCGGCGAACAGCGGCTGGCCAACAAATTTCCGATAATCGATGAGCAGGAAAGTGTGGTGCTGCGTGTGCAGGTGGTGCCTGTGGTTAATGGCGATCCGGTGGTCGGCGCGCTGGTCGACTGGATCACCCCTGAAGGGACGCTGCCAACCGTGGCCACAGGCGCAGGCGGCTGGGCCAGTTTGCTCTATAGCCCTGCGACGGCGGGCGAGCAGTTCGTCACTGCTCGAGTCCGCGCGCATCAGGATGCGCAGGCTCACACATCCCGATTCGAGGTAAAAGCGCTGGCCAGCAGTCCGTGGAAAAGCCAGGTAAAAATTCTCCTGGATGAGGTCGAGGTTGATCGGCAAGTGCTCGGTCTGCTGTGCTGGCGTGGCGGTTCGCACACCTTGAAAATTGTGCCGCTGGCCGGCAGTGCGTTGCTCGATCAGCCCATCACGTTGAGATGGCGCCAGGGCGTCGCGCCCACCGGTCTGGTGGCGAGTGACATCGGCGTGGCGAAAAAACTGACCTCCGCCGGCCTTGAGTGGACGCTCGAATCGAAGGCGGATATTGGCGTCAGTACGCTGTTCGCAATGACCTTGAGCACGCCACAGCTGTCGGACGATCGCGAGCTGTTCGGTCGTTTGGTAG
The DNA here is from genome assembly GCF_002836905.1 of Pseudomonas sp. 43NM1. Classification (NCBI taxonomy): domain Bacteria; kingdom Pseudomonadati; phylum Pseudomonadota; class Gammaproteobacteria; order Pseudomonadales; family Pseudomonadaceae; genus Pseudomonas; species Pseudomonas sp. 43NM1. The sequence continues at coordinate 18,389 of NZ_MKGS01000213.1, forward strand.
ACCCGGATCTGGCGCGCGAAGTGAGCTTCAAACTGGACCAGAGCGCGGTAACGCTTGGCGAAAAATCGCTGTATCCGTGCCTCGGTGCGATGCACGGTTTTACCGTTGTACCCAATCCTCTGAGTCCGTTGGTCGGTCTTTCGATGAAGCTGCACTGGTCGGGAACGTCTGCCGGGCAATTAGGCGCGACCGTCACCCCCGCCCTCGATCACACGCCGATTATTGGCGACAGCGGCGAGCGTTGGGAGCTGAGCTTTATCGCCAGCCCGGCGCCGGGCGAGTTCGGCTTGGCGCTGGAGCTGCCTGAGCTGAAATTCGTGTCCCCGGCCAATCAGATGCTGTTGGGGCACAACAAGGTGCGGATCGAAGCCTGGCGTGAACCGGTGGTCGATCCGGTCGCGGGGCAGGACCAGGCGTTGATGGCAGTTCAGGTGTTCTCGCACTTCACCCAGCGTGCGGTCGAGCAGGTGGCGGTGCAGTGGCATGCCGCTGAACAAACTGTCGAGGTGAAGACCGATGCCGAAGGCTGGTCGGTTTTCGCTTGTGCGCCGGGCGTCGCCGAGCCGCTCCTGGTGGATGCACGCGTGCTGAGCCTGTATGACGAATTTGTTGAAAAATGTCCGATGACCGTGCAGGTGCTGGCAAGCGATCCCTGGGAGGATCTGCGCATTGAATTTGACGGCAAGTCGGCTCAGCCCTGGTCGCAAACAACCTGTTTCCCACGGCGCAAGGGCCAGCACCTGCTCAAGGTCAGCGCAGTCGCAAACAGCCCACTGCTCGGCCGTGAGTTGACGCTCGGTATGACCGGAACCGGGCCCTCCGAACTCGATATGAGTTTTGTGCCGCGCAATGCGCTGGGCACACCGCGCCAGCTTACCCGCGACGGTCTGGAGTACACGCTGACGGTCGGTGACCTCAAGGACGGTGCGTTTGCGCTGCGCATGGGCGCCAGTCGATTGGCGAAACTGTCGCCGGCCAACGCCATGTCGGTTGGCTCGGGCAGCCAGGTGCTCAAACTCATCCTCGGCACGCGAGCCGCTCAGACACTCGATTGGGGGGACGTACTGGAGGAACAGGTGCAGGTGGTTTCAGCTATCAGCGGCAAACCGATGGCGGGTATCGCGGTGCTTTGGCGCAGCCCTGAACTCGGCGATGTGAGCGCACTGACGGACTTTTACGGGGTTGCACGGGTGAGTTACACGCCGCAGGTTGCAGGGGCGACGTTGCTGACTGCGACGGTTGGGGAGGCGGCCTCTGCGCAATCGGTGTCGCTGCCATTTGTATTGAATGAGCCGCGTGCCGTTCAGTCGCTGCTTTATGACGGCGCTTCAGGTTATCCGGGAGATTCAGTGTCGGCGACTGCCACGGTTGTCTCTGCGCTGACGGGCGAACCACTTGCAGGCGTGGAAGTGATGTGGGAATACGCGGGTGAAATGCTTGCACCTACGCTGACCGGGGCTGGCGGTATCGCCACGTTGAGTTTCGAATTGGCACGGCCCGGTCGAG
>NZ_MKGS01000214.1:0-19832 GCF_002836905.1 Pseudomonas sp. 43NM1
GGGTGCGTACCGTGCAGGACATTCGCAACCTGCTGAATGCCGGCGCGGACAAGGTTTCGATCAACACCGCCGCGGTGTTCAACCCGGAATTCGTCGGCGAAGCGGCGCAGCATTTCGGCTCGCAATGCATCGTCGTTGCCATCGACGCGAAGAAGGTTTCACTGCCGGGCGAAACCCCGCGCTGGGAAATCTTCACCCACGGTGGCCGCAAGCCGACCGGCCTCGACGCGGTTGAATGGGCGATGAAAATGGAAGGCCTGGGCGCCGGTGAAATCCTCCTGACCAGCATGGACCAGGACGGCATGAAAAACGGTTTCGACCTCGGCGTGACCCGCGCGATCAGCGATGCGCTGGGCATTCCGGTGATCGCTTCCGGCGGTGTCGGCAACCTCCAGCATTTGGCCGACGGCATCATTGAAGGCCACGCCAGCGCAGTACTGGCGGCGAGTATTTTCCACTTCGGCGAATACACCGTGCAGGAAGCCAAGGCTTACATGGCGCATCGCGGCATCGTAATGCGCTAACAAAGCGCTACAGGCCAGTGGACAGCATGGCGGGCTCAAGGCACTCTTGGGCACGCCATGGATTCCGGTAGCCAGACATGCTCAAACGCTTTTTTGTTGTTCTCGCCAGCGCTTCTCTGTTGCTGATCAATGCAGCCCGCGCCGAAGAAGGTCCCGCCACCGACCTGGTGTTGCTGACGGAGAACTTCCCACCCTACAACATGGCGAAGAACGGCAAAAACTTCGCTCAGGACGAGAACATCAATGGCATTGCCGTGGACATCGTCCGCGAGATGTTCAAACGCACCGACATTACCTACAGCCTGACGCTGCGTTTCCCTTGGGAGCGCATCTACAAACTCGCCCTCGAAAAACCCGGTTACGGCGTGTTCGTGATGGCGCGGCTGCCGGATCGCGAAAAGCTCTTCAAATGGGTCGGCCCGATTGGCCCGGATGACTGGATCATGCTGGCCAAGGCTGACAGCAAGATCACCCTCGAAACCCTGCATCAGGCGCGCAAGTTCCGCATCGGCGCTTACAAGGGTGATGCGATTGCCGAGACGCTGGCCAAGCAAGGCTTGAAGCCGATTGTGGTGCTGCGCGATCAGGACAACGCGAAAAAACTGGTCAGCGGCCAGATTGACCTGTGGGCCACCGGCGACCCGGCCGGGCGTTATCTGGCGCGGCAGGACGGCGTGACGGGGCTTAAAACGGTGCTGCGCTTCAACAGCGCCGAACTCTATCTGGCGCTGAACAAAGACGTCCCGGACGAAGTGGTGACCAAGCTGCAAACCGCGCTGGACGCCATGCGCAAGGAAGGCGTGGTGGATGACATCATGGCTAATTACCTGTAGCTCGCATCCCGGCTCAACACACAGCACTGTGGGAGCGAGCTTGCTCGCGATAGCGGTCTGACAGTCAACCTATGTGTCGGCCGTTGGGGCCTCATCGCGAGCAAGCTCGCTCCCACATTGGTTCGTGTCGATCATGTCTCAGCGGTACACGCCATCCTTGCCATGCGCAGCTGTCGCTCGATTGCTGCGCACGCTGATCATCAGTTTGATGTCGATCCAGTCAATTCCCTGAGCTTTCAGCTTCGGCATCTCGCGCTCCAGCACCGCCAGCGTCTGCGGATACGGGTGGCCGATCATCACCGCCGAACCCTGCTTTTTTGCCAGGCTGATCGCCGTCTGCAGTTGCGTGAAAATCGCCGCTTCGGTGCGTTCATCGTCGAGGAACACATCCCGAGAGACGCTCGCCAGACCAATCTTCTGCGCCTCGGCCGCGCCGACCGTTTGTGCGCTGGTGCGGCTGTCGACGAAGAATTTGTGGCGCCGCTGCAACTCCGCCATCAGCCAGGCCATCGCCGGTTGCTGCGCGGTCATGCGGCTGCCCATGTGGTTGTTGATGCCGGCGGTGTAGGGCACCGCTTTAAACGCTGCGTTGAGGCGTTTTTCGAGTTCTTCGAGGGGCAACTCGGGATGCCAGGCAAACGGGCCGGTGGCCGGGTCCATGGGCATGTGCAGGATGACGATTTTGCCGGCGCGATGGGCTTCGCGGGCGAATTCGGCGGCGTGCGGGGTGTCGGGCATGATCGCCGTGGTCACCGGGCCGGGGAGGGCGAGCACACGACGATCCCGAGGCAGGTTCTGCCCCAGGTCATCGATGATCAGCGTCAGGTAGGCTTTGGGTGGCGCCGTGTTGGTGGCGGACGCTGCGTGAGCAACACCCGCCAGACAGCACAGCAGCGCCAGGATAATCCGCAGGTGCATCTCAGCGGCCGGACGTAATGCTCAGCCCTTTGAGCAGGCTCAGAGCCTGGGCCAGTTGATAGTCGTCATCCTGCGGCATGGCTTTGGCCTTGCTGCTGGAGGTCGGTTTGTCGGCGCCGCCGTTGCCATTGCCCAAGTGACCTTGCAGATCGGCTTCTTTGAAGTACTCGCCGTCCTGCTCGTTGGTGATCTTGGCTTTGCGCACTTCGATGTCCGGGACGATGCCCTGAGCCTGAATCGAGCGGCCGTTCGGCGTGTAATACAGCGCCGTGGTGATCTTCAAGGCGCGGTCGTTGTTCAGCGGCAGCACGGTTTGTACCGAGCCCTTGCCGAAACTGGTGGTGCCCATGACCACCGCGCGTTTCTGGTCCTGCAACGCACCGGCGACAATTTCCGACGCCGAGGCGCTGCCGCCGTTGATCAGCGCGACCATTGGCACGGCTTCGCTTTCGTCCTTGCCGGTCGCCGAGAAGCGCAGTTCGGAGTTGGCGATGCGGCCCTTGGTGTAGACGATCAGGCCTTTGGTGATGAAGTGGTCAACCACTTCGACCGCCGCTTGCAGCACGCCGCCCGGGTTGTTGCGCAGGTCGAGAATGATGCCGTTGAGCTTCTTGCCGTTGTCCTTGCGCAACTTGGCGAGGGCCTTGGAGACCTCTTCGCCGGTCTTGACCTGGAACTGGGTGATGCGGATGTAGCCGTAGCCGGACTCCAGCAACTGCGCCTTGACGCTCTTGACCTGGATGATGGCGCGGGTCAGCACCACGTCGAAAGGCGTGCCGCCGTCGCGAACTAGGGTCAGAGTGATTTTCTGGCCGATCTTGCCGCGCATCTTGTCGACCGCTTCGGTCATGGTCTGGCCGCGAGTCGGTGCGCCGTTGATCTTGACGATAAAGTCGCCGGCCTGAATGCCAGCCTTGGACGCCGGAGTGTCGTCGATTGGCGAGACGACTTTGATGAAGCCGTCTTCGGCGCCGACTTCAATGCCCAGGCCGCCGAATTCACCGCTGGTGCTTTCCTGCAGCTCAGCGAAGTCTTCCGGGCCAAGGTAGGCGGAGTGCGGATCGAGGTTGCTGAGCATGCCTTTGATGGCATTTTCCAGCAGGGTCTTGTCGTCTACCGGTTCGACATACGCCGCTTTGATCCGGTCCATGACCTCGGCAAAGGTGCGCAACTCTTCCAGCGGCAATGGCGCCTTGGTGGTTGCCGCGGTGCCCGCAGGTGCAGGTGCTGGCGCAGCCGCCGGAGCAGGCTGAGCGGCGAACGCCAGCGGCGCGCCGATCACCAGGGCGATCGTCAGGGCCAGCGAGGTAAGGCGGGACAAATGCAGCATGTCGAACGAACTCCTAATGTAGGTGACTCAACGCCTATCCTTGCGCGCGGCACCATTGCGCCGGATCACTCGGGTGACCCTGCTGACGAATTGCGAAATACAACGCCGGCGTGTCCTGCCCGCCACTGTTCCCGACAGTGGAAATGGACTCACCGGCTTTAACCACATCACCCGCAGACTTGAGCAACGTCTGGTTGTGACCATAAAGACTCAAAAAACCGTTGCCGTGATCGAGGATCACCAGCAGCCCGGCGCCGCGCAACCAGTCGGCGAAAACCACGCGACCACCGTGCACGGCGTGCACCTGGCTGCCGGCGGAGGCGCTGATCATCACGCCGTCCCACTTGGTCCGGACGTCATCGCCGCGGCTCTCGCCGAAGCGCGCCAACAGTCGACCATCAACCGGCCATGGAAGTTTGCCGCGGGTCGAAGCAAATGCGCCGCCAAAGGTCTCGCCGGAACTTGAAACCAGCGCGCCAGGTGTCGATTTGACGGGTTTGCGTGGGGCATCAGTATTGGCGTTGGCCTGTTCCTGAGCCTCACGTAAACGCTTTTTTTCGGCTTCCTGCTGGGCGATCAGCGCTTTTTGCCGCGCTTCTTCTGCCTCACGGGCCTGACGGGCCAGGGTTTCTTCGATGGTTTTAAGGACTTTAGACAGGTCTGCCTGATCTTGCTCGCGGGCGGCGAGTTTCTGATCGCGCGCCTTCACGTCGCTGCTCAGCTTGGCCAAGACTTGCTGGCGTTCCTGGCGGACCTTTTCGAGTTCGTCGCGCTGACTGTCGAGGCTGCTTTTCTGCACCAGCAACTGCGCCTGCTGCAGGCCGATGTCTTTTTCGACATTGGCCAATTGGCGCAGGGTTTCGTTGAAATTCTTCAGCTGCTCCAGGCGCGCCTGGCTCAGGTAGTCGTAATAAGTCAGGGTGCGGGCAAATTTTTCCGGGTTCTGCTGGTTGAGCAGCAGTTTCAGGTACTCCTGACGCCCGTTCTGGTAGGCCGCGCGGGCCTGAATGGCGATCAGTCGTTGCTGTTCAGTGCGCGCGCTCTGGAGTTTTTTTTTCTCGGCATCGAGTCGCTGCAGCTCGGATTCGCTTTTCTTCAGCTCTTTTTGCAGAGCGTCGACCTGCTTCTCGAGCTTGCCCATCTCGGTCTCGGTGCCCTTGAGGTCTTTCTGCACACCGGATTTTTCTTCCTGCAGCTTGCCCAGCAGTTTTTTCAGCTCGGCAATGTCCTGACGCGTCGCGTCCAACTGTTGTTGGGTTTGCGCGCGCTCATCAGCAAAGGCTGGCTGGAGCAGGCAAGTCAGGGCAAGGGCTATCAGGACGCGAAGCATAGAGGCGGGCGACACCAGGGAAAGGGACGGCCTAGTATGCCCGCCAAGCGCTGCAAAAAAAACGCCCAATTGGGACTGTGTGATAACCGGAGCAGCGTTAACCCTGAAAACACCCCAAAACCAATGTGGGAGCGAGCTTGCTCGCGATGGCGGCCTGACATTCAACAGGGTTGTTGGCTGTCAGATTGCTATCGCGAGCAAGCTCGCTCCCACAGGGTTTTTCGCTGTTTTGGAGGCCGATTACACCAGGATCGAGGTGCCGGTCATTTCCGCCGGTTTCTCCAGGCCCATCAACATCAGCATGGTCGGCGCGACGTCCGCCAATACGCCGCCATCGCGCACTTTGAAGTCACGCTTGCCGACATAGATGAACGGCACCGGCTCGGTGGTGTGCGCGGTGTGCGCCTGATGGGTTTCTTCGTCGGACATCTTTTCGCAGTTGCCGTGGTCGGCGGTGATCAGCGCTTCGCCGCCAACCTTTTCCAGCGCCTCGACGATGCGGCCAACGCACAGGTCCAGGCATTCCACGGCTTTCACCGCTGCTTCGAGATTGCCGCTGTGGCCGACCATGTCGCCGTTGGCGTAGTTGACCACGATCACGTCAAACCGCTGGTTTTCGATGGCCTCGACGATGCGGTCGGTGACTTCCGGCGCGCTCATTTCCGGCTGCAAGTCGTAAGTGGCGACCTTCGGCGACGGGATCAGAATGCGTTCTTCGCCCGGGAACGGTTCTTCGCGGCCGCCGGAGAAGAAGAAGGTCACGTGCGCGTATTTTTCGGTTTCGGCGATGCGCAGTTGGGTCTTGCCGTTTTTCGCCAGGTAATCGCCCAGCACGTTCTCCAGGCTGCCGGCGGCGAACGCGGACGGCGCAGGAATGCTGGCGGCGTATTGGGTCAGCATGACGAAACCGGCCAGTTTCGGCTGGCGCGCGCGTTGGAAGTCATGGAAATCGTCTTCGACGAAGACGCGGGTCAGCTCGCGGGCGCGGTCGGCGCGGAAGTTCATGAACACCACGGCGTCGCCGTCTTCGACTTTGACCGGCTCGCCGATCGACGTGGCTTTGACGAATTCGTCGCTCTCGCCACGTTCATATGCCGCTTGCAGACCTTCTTGTGCGGTAGCGGCGTTGAACTGGCCATTGCCGTCGACAATCAGGTTGTACGCCTGCTCGACGCGGTCCCAGCGATTGTCGCGGTCCATGGCGAAGTAGCGGCCGACGATGCTGGCGATCCGGCCTTTGCCCAGGGCTTCGAAGGTTGCGTCGAGCAGTTCAATCGACGACTCGGCGCTTTTTGGCGGGGTGTCGCGCCCATCGAGGAAGGCGTGCAGGTAGATTTTTTCAGCGCCGCGCTTGAACGCCAGTTCAGCCATCGCGACCAGGTGGTCCTGGTGGCTGTGAACGCCACCATCGGACAGCAGGCCCATGAAGTGCACGGCTTTGCCGGCAGCCACGGCTTTATCGACAGCGGCGCAGATGGTCGGGTTTTCGAAGAACTCGCCGTCGCGGATCGATTTGGTCACACGCGTGAAGTCCTGATATACCACGCGGCCCGCCCCGAGGTTCATGTGGCCGACTTCGGAGTTGCCCATTTGCCCGTCCGGCAGGCCGACGTCCATGCCGCTGCCCGAGATCAGGCCGTTCGGCACCGTAGCGCTGAGGCGATCGAGCACAGGCTTGTTGGCCGAGTACACGGCGTTGGCTTCGTGGCTCTCACTGTGACCGAAGCCGTCGAGAATCATCAGGACCAAAGGTTTAGGCGTGGTAGTCATGGAATCCACTCGTGGCTGAGTTAAAAAGAGGGCGATGCAAAAAGGGAGTGGCAGTTTAAAGCTAAGTTCACATCACGTCACCGCCGGACGGGGTTTGGCCCGCCATAGGGCCTGTGTATACTGGCCCACTTTTCACGCCCTGGAACCACCTTAAATGCTTGATCACCTGATTGCATTTGCCACCACCCACTATTTGCTGGCCGGTATTTTCGTTCTTCTGCTGGCTCTGCTGATCGCCCATGAGATGAAAGGTGGCGGCCGTAGCCTGAGCACCGGTGAACTGACCGGGCTGGTCAACAAGGACGCAGGCGTGGTGATCGACATTCGTTCGGCCAAGGATTTCGCCGCCGGTCACATTGTTGGCGCGCTGAACATTCCCCACGACAAACTGACTGCGCGTGTCGGCGAGCTGAACAAGCACAAGGACAAGACCATCATCCTGGTCGACGCCCAAGGCCAGACTGCCGGCACCCACGCTCGCGAACTGATGAAATCCGGCTTCACCGCCGCCAAGCTGTCCGGCGGGATTTCCAGCTGGAAGGGCGACAACCTGCCATTGGTGAAGTGACATGAGCAACGTCGTCGTCTATTCCAGCGATTACTGCCCTTACTGCTCGCGAGCCAAGTACCTGCTCGAGAACAAAGGCGTGGCCTTCGAAGAGATCAAGGTCGATGGCAAGCCGCAGGTGCGCGCCGCAATGGCTCAGAAGGCGGGGCGCACGTCCGTGCCGCAGATCTGGATCGGCGAGCGCCACATCGGTGGCTGTGATGATTTGTTTGCCCTTGAGCGCGCCGGTAAGCTCGACGCCTTGCTCAAGGCCTGAACGCCTTCCCTACACGACCCCAAGATCAGAAAGGATCTGAGATGACTGACCAACAGAACACTGCAGCTAGCGAAGAAGAAACCGCACCGCAATTCTCCTTGCAGCGCATCTACGTACGTGACTTGTCCTTCGAAGCCCCGAAAAGCCCGGCGATCTTCCGCCAGCAGTGGGAGCCGAGTGTCGGTCTGGATCTCAATACCCGTCAAAAGGCCCTGGAAGGCGACTTCCACGAAGTCGTGCTGACCTTGTCGGTTACCGTGAAAAACGGTGAGAACGGCGAAGTGGCGTTCATCGCTGAAGTGCAACAGGCCGGGATCTTCCTGATCAAGAACCTCGACGACGCTTCGATGAGCCACACCCTCGGCGCGTTCTGCCCGAACATCCTGTTCCCGTACGCTCGCGAAACCCTGGACAGCCTGGTTACTCGCGGCTCGTTCCCGGCGCTGATGCTGGCTCCAGTGAACTTCGACGCGCTGTACGCCCAGGAACTGCAACGCATGCAGGCGGCTGGCGAGACTCCATCCGTTCAATAAGCGTTCGGCAACACCCATGTGGGAGCGAGCTTGCTCGCGAATAGGGAGTGTCAGGTGACATCTAAGTCGTCTGACACACCGCTTTCGCGAGCAAGCTCGCTCCCACATTTGTTTGAGGTTACTTGAAACCGAGTTGGCGCCAGCCTTCGTAGACCGCGACGGCCACGGTGTTAGACAGGTTCAGGCTGCGGCAGCCTTCGCGCATCGGCAGGCGCAGGCGCTGGTCGCCGGGCAGAGCGTCGAGCACTTCTGCTGGCAGGCCACGGCTCTCCGGGCCGAACAGGAACGCGTCGCCCTCGGCGAAACTGGCATCATGAAACGGCCGCGAGCCCTTGGTGGTGAACGCGAACAGCCGTGGATGACCGAGGCTTTCCAGGCAACTGGCGAGGTCGGCATGGCGCTGCAGGGTGGCGTACTCGTGGTAATCGAGGCCGGCCCGGCGCAGGCGCTTGTCGTCCATCTCGAAGCCCAGCGGCTCGATCAAATGCAGGTGGCAGCCACTGTTGGCGCACAGCCTGATAACGTTGCCGGTATTCGGCGGAATTTCTGGTTGGAAGAGGATGACGTGAAACATGCACGGCTCCGAAGGTAAAGATGAGCGGCATTCTACGCCGCCCGTGGACAACCGTTCGAAACTATTCCCGCGTGTCATCGGATCGCTGGCGATTGTCGGCGTGATGATCGGGTTGATGATCGGCCGCCTGACCACGCCAGACCCGACCGAGTTGCAGCAGGTCGAGGTGACTGGCGACGGCTTGGTGGTGTGGTTCAACAATGAACCGAAGACCCACGGCGAGATTATCGACGGCAGCGTCGCGTTGTTGTTCAGTGCTGAAGGCAAGGCGCAGAAGGGTCAGCTCAAGCTCAACGGCAAAGACGTGAACTGGCGTGTGCGTTTGAGTGATGGAGGGTTGTTGCTGACGCTGGTGGCGGCCCGGCCACTGCAAGGCGAGTGGGTCGGTAGCGAGGTCGATGACCGCTGGCGGCTGGAGATCCATCTCCGAGAGCAATAAAAGAGGGAATCCCCGGCCTGCCTGTACCAAGGTTCCCAAAACGGCAGGGACTCGCCAATGGCTGCGAGTCCCGGTGTAAAGAAGGAACCCTTGACCTGCCTGTATCAAGGGCCCCAAACGGGTGGGCTCGGCGCTAAGCGGTGTGAGCCCGATGTAAAGAGGGGAATCCCCGGCCTGCCTGTACCAAGGTCCCCGAAACCGGTCAGTGAACTGAATCACTGAATGGACTATTGCAGGGGGCGTGCCAGGTTTTGACAAATTGCTGCAGAAAGCTCTGATGAAACGCTCCAAGCCCCGTAATCCGGGGCTTTTGTATTTTTGTTGGGTGGGTTTTCCAACGATTGACGACGGGGTTTCAGGAGAGTGGCCGTGCGCGATTGCGGGTCATCGTGCATTGGTGCGGTGCATGAGGGGGCCTGCGGTGGACATAGGCATGAGGGCTGATCCAAAGTCCACCCCTCACCCTAACCCTCTCCCCAGAGGGGCGAGGGGACTGACCGAGTTGTTATTTTGAGTTGCATCGACCTGGGCTATCGAGGCGAACTCAGGATGTGAACGCCATGGAGATCGGCTCCCTTTCCCCTCTCCCCAGAGGGGTGAGGGGACTGGCCGAGTTGTTGTTTTAATTTGCATCGATCTGGGATATCGAGGCGAATTCAGGATGTGAAAGCCATGGAGATCGGCTCCCTTTCCCCTCTCCCCAGAGGGGGGAGGGACTGACCGAGTTGTTATCTTGATTTGCATCGACCTGGAATATCGAGGCGAATTCAGGATGTGAAAGCAATGGAGATCGGCTCCCTTTCCCCTCTCCCCTTTGGGGAGAGGGCTGGGGTGAGGGGCTGGTTTTTGACGGCGACGCAGGCTTTGAGCGAATCGGGATTAACCCTCTTCGCCCTCATCATCATCTCCACCATCGACCTTCATCCCCAGTTCTTTGATCTTGCGCGTCAGGGTATTACGCCCCCAACCCAGCAACACCGCAGCATCACGTCGACGGCCAGCCGTGTGCTTGAGCGCGGTCTCGATCATGATCCGCTCGAACGCCGGCACTGCGCTGTCGAGCAAACTCGACTGGCCGCGCGCCAACGCCTGATCGGCCCACTGGCGCAGCGCTTGCTCCCAGTTGGTCACCGGCGCCGAATCCTGTGGCAGGTTCAACAGCTCTGGCGGCAGGTCGCTGATATGCACTTCGCGACCCGAAGCCATCACCGTGATCCAGCGGCAGGTGTTTTCCAACTGCCGCACGTTGCCGCCCCACGGCAGATTCTTCAGGTATTCCTCGGTTTCGCTTTTCAGCAGTTTCGGCTCGACCGCCAGTTCCTGCGCGGCGCGGCTGAGGAAGTGCTTGGCCAGCGTCGGGATGTCTTCGCGACGGTCCGACAGCCGTGGGATGTGAATACGGATCACGTTGAGGCGGTGGAACAAGTCCTCACGGAATTTCCCGGCGTGCACCAGGGTTTCCAGATTCTGGTGCGTCGCGGCGATGATCCGCACATCGACCTTGACCGGCGTGTGACCGCCGACCCGGTAAAACTCGCCGTCCGCCAATACGCGCAGCAAACGCGTCTGCGTGTCGGCCGGCATGTCGCCGATTTCATCAAGGAACAACGTGCCGCCGTCAGCCTGTTCAAAACGCCCGCGACGCAGGTTGGCCGCGCCGGTGAAGGCGCCTTTCTCATGGCCGAACAGTTCGGATTCCATCAAGTCTTTGGGGATCGCCGCCATGTTCAGCGCAATGAACGGCGAGGCCGCGCGCGGACTGTGCCGGTGCAGGGCGTGGGCGACCAGTTCTTTACCGGTGCCGGATTCGCCGTTGATCAGCACGGTGATGTTGGAGTGGCTCAAGCGCCCGATGGCGCGAAACACTTCCTGCATCGCCGGCGCTTCACCGATGATTTCCGGGGTGCGAGTCAGCGCCACCGGCACTTCCAGGCCTTGCTGTTCCTGCGCGTGCTGGTTGGCGCGCTTGACCAGCGACACCGCTTCATCGACGTCGAACGGCTTGGGCAGGTACTCGAACGCGCCGCCCTGATAGGACGCGACAGCGCTGTCCAGATCGGAGTGCGCGGTCATGATGATCACTGGCAGCCGTGGGTGTTGTTCGCGAATCCGCGCCAGCAAGTCCAGACCACTGGCGCCCGGCATGCGGATGTCGGAGATGATCACGTCCGGCTGCTGGCGCGCCAGGCGGCTCATCACGCCATCGGCGCTGTCGAAGCTTTGCGTGGTCATGCCTTCCTGCTGCAAGGCTTTTTCCAGGACCCAACGGATTGAACGGTCGTCATCGACGATCCACACGGTTTCACTACGGCTCATGTCGATGTGGCTCCTTGTTCCAGTGGCAGAAAGATCGAGAAAGTGGTGTGGCCTGGGTGGCTGTCACACTCGATCAGGCCCTGGTGCTGGCTGATGATGTTCTGAGTAATGGCCAGGCCGAGCCCGGTACCGTCCGGGCGGCCGCTGACCATTGGGAAGAAAATGGTGTCCTGCAATTCGGCAGGGATGCCCGGGCCGTTGTCGATGATCTCGATCTTGGTCACCAGGCGATGGCGCACGTGGCCGATGGTGAATTGGCGCATCGCGCGGGTGCGCAAACTGATGCGGCCCAGACGCAATTCGTTCTGGCTGCTGATGGCTTGCATGGCGTTGCGCACGATATTCAGCACCGCTTGAATCATCTGTTCACGATCAATCAGCACGTCGGGAATGCTCGGGTCATAGTCGCGCACCAGAGTGATGCAACCCTGGCTTTCGGCCTCGACCAGATGCGAAACGCGCTCCAGCACTTCGTGAATGTTGCACATCGCCAGGGACGGCAACTTGTTCGAGCCGAGCATGCGATCAACCAGATTACGCAGGCGGTCGGCCTCTTCGATGATCACGTTGGTGTAATCGCGCAGGCTCTCTTCCGGCAGTTCGCGGGCGAGCAATTGCGCGGCGCCACGAATCCCGCCCAGCGGATTCTTGATCTCGTGGGCGAGGCCGCGCACCAGCATTTTGCTGGTTTCCTGTTTAGACAGCTGCGCCTCTTCTTTGGTGATGCGCAGCAAGCGGTCACGCGGGTGCACTTCCAGCAATAACAGCGTGTCGCCATTACTGAGGATCGGCGTCACTGCGTAATCCACGGTCAACGTCTGGCCGGTGAGGGCGGTGAGCATCGCTTCGCGTTTGGTGAACGGGTGCGCCTGCTCGACGGCCTGACGCAGGGAATTCAACGCTTCAGTCGATTCGGTGAACAACTCACTGATGAACTGCCCATGGCTGCGCTGGCCGCTGATGGCCAGGAGCATCTCCGCCGCCGGATTCATGTACTCCAGACGCAATTGGGCGTCGAGCAGGATGGTGGCGGTGGTCAGGTTGTCGAGTAATAGCCGATGCAGTGCGTCGCTAATGGTCATCCGGACCTCTTTTGGAGCGGGGCGCGCGCAAGAAATGCGCGCTGATACGGGGAAAATGCAAAAACCAAACCAAAGCTCCGAAAAGAAGCGTTTAACGCTTGAAACGGGCGTTTAGCGCTCGATCTCGTGGCGTTCTGCCAGCTGTTGCGGGTAGTTTCGAACCAAAATGGGCTGGCATGTGGGAACCGTGCAACCGTTTGCACCAACATAGTGCGCAAACCTGAACGGCTTTAAAAGAACCGGAAGAACGGATTTTTTTCTTCGGGCGGTTTGTCCTTGAGTGGACATTCCGGGCGTTGCCCGTAATCGGTGAGGGCGCAGGGTTTGACCTGGCGCTTCTGCGCCAGTGAGATGCGCAACATGTGGAACGGTTGATTGGCCGTGCGTTCGACCGTGCGGCCCTGCGCGTCGAGGATTTCCACCGAGAGGTTATGGCTGCCACGGTCGATATTGCTCAAGGCGAACACCGGGCTCGGGCCGGGTTCGGCGGTGGCTTGGCCGTCGAGTAACAAACGGTAGCGATGACCGCGTTGCAATCCGGGTTCGCTGGTAACGCTGACGATCAATTCGCCGGCGCTGCTGCGCAGGGTGGCGTCCGGTTCCGGCACTAAAACCCGCAGCATGTCGTAGCGAAATGGCGCGGGCTCGGCGGTTTTTTGTGCGGCGGTGACTGGCGCTGCGCTGGTCGGGTTGGCGGTCATGCGATTGCTGGTGGCGAGCGGCACGCGTTTGGCGTTGCCGTGCCCGGGCTGGTCGGTGAAGACGCGATTGCCTTGCTTGTCGACGTAGGTGTAGACGTCGGCCATGGCCGCGGAGGTCATCGCCAGCAGGCTGAGAATCAGCAGCCAACGCTTCAATTGGTATGCACCCGTTGCACGGTGAAGGTGACGAACGGGCTCTGCTGGATCACGGTGTCGCCGCTGATTACCTGGACCGCGAGGCTGTGTTCGCCGCGGTCGATGTTGACCAGTTGCAGGATCGGCACGTTGCTCGGCTGGCCGTAAGGTTCTTCATCGAGCAACAACCTGAACAACTGCCCACCTTGCAGTCGCGGTTTGATCAACACGCTGACGGTGAACGTGCCGTTGTTGGCGCGCAGCGCTTCGGTGGTCGGCAGCCCGGTCAATTCCAGCACCTCGTAGGCGTTGCCGGGTTGTTCGCGGGTCGAGGTTTCGGGTGCCGGGGCGGCAGGCGCTTGGGGTTCGACACTGTTGAGCGGCGGCAACTCGACCGGCTGCGCCTGCACACCATCGGGCGGCTGGTTGCTGTACGCGGTGTTGCCATCGGCGTCGGTGTACTTGTAGATCTGCGCTGCGGCGGGCAGGGCGATCAGCAGCAACATCAAAAGAAAACCACGACCCATAAAATCGACCAGAAGCGAAAGCGTTGGCTTGCAGCATAGGTCAGTGAAAGGGCTTGGCCCAAGTTGTTAACATTTGGCGATGAATTTTTGTCGGGTTGAAGATCGACCCCTCACCCCAACCCTCTCCCCAGAGGGGAGAGGGTGAAAGGGAGCCGATCTTCATGTTTTTCAGATTCTGAGTTCAGCTGAGTCTTTCAGGTCGCTGTATTTAGAACATGCAACTCGGTCGGCCCCCTCCACCCCTTGGGGAGAGGGTTGGGGTGAGGGGTGGATCTTGAGGCTGGCTCCCCTATTCAAATTATTCACGGGCACAAAAAAGGCCTCCCGAAGGAGGCCTCTTTTTGTCGCGCCGCGGGCAGCGGCGCTACCGGATCAGCAGCTGTAGTACAGCTCGTATTCCAGTGGGTGTACGAAGGTGCGGACCTTGATTTCTTCTTCGCTTTTCAGAGCGATGTAAGCGTCGATGAAGTCGTCGGAGAACACGCCGCCCTTGGTCAGGAACGCGCGGCCCTTGTCCAGCTCTTCCAGGGCTTCTTTCAGGCTGCCGCAAACTTGTGGGATCTCTTTCGCCTCTTCAGGCGGCAGGTCGTACAGGTTTTTGTCAGCAGCATCGCCAGGGTGGATCTTGTTCTGGATGCCGTCCAGGCCAGCCATCAACAGTGCAGCAAAACCCAGGTACGGGTTGGCTGCCGGATCCGGGAAGCGTGCTTCGATACGGCGAGCGCGCGGGCTCGACACGTAAGGAATACGGATCGACGCGGAACGGTTGCGAGCCGAGTAGGCCAGCATTACCGGTGCTTCGAAACCTGGGACCAGACGCTTGTAGGAGTTGGTCGACGGGTTGGTGAAGCCGTTCAGTGCCTTACCGTGCTTGATGATGCCGCCGATGAAGTACAAAGCGGTGTCGGACAGGCCGGCATAACCTTCGCCAGCGAAGGTGTTCTTGCCATCTTTGGCGATGGACAAGTGCACGTGCATACCCGAACCGTTATCGCCGTACAAAGGCTTAGGCATGAAGGTCGCGGTGCGGCCGTATGCGTCAGCGACGTTGTGTACGCAGTACTTCAGGGTCTGAACTTCGTCAGCCTTGGCTACCAGAGTGTTGAACTTCACACCGATTTCGTTCTGGCCGGCAGTGGCCACTTCGTGGTGGTGAACTTCGATGACCAGGCCCATTTCTTCCATGGCGTTGCACATGGAGGTACGGATTTCGTGGTCGTGGTCGAATGGCGGAACCGGGAAGTAGCCACCTTTGATGCCTGGACGGTGGCCGCGGTTGCCGCCTTCCACGTCCTGGTCGGACATCCACGAACCTTGTTCGGAGAAGATTTTGAACATCGAGCCGGAGATGTCGGACTTGAACTTCACTTCGTCGAAGATGAAGAACTCTGGCTCCGGGCCAACGAATACGGTGTCACCGATACCGGTCGACTTCAGGTATTCCTCGGCACGCTTGGCGATCGCACGTGGGTCGCGGTCGTAGCCTTGCATGGTCGACGGCTCGATCACGTCGCAGACCAGAATCAGGGTCGGCTCTTCGGTGAACGGGTCGAGCACAGCGGTGCTGTCGTCCGGCATCAGGATCATGTCGGAGGCTTCGATGCCTTTCCAGCCAGCAATGGAGGAACCGTCGAACATTTTGCCTTCTTCGAAGAAAGCGTCATCCAGCGCGTCGCGAGCCGGCATGGTCACGTGGTGCTGAGTGCCTTTGGTGTCCGTGAAGCGCAGATCAATCCACTTGACGTCATGATCTTTGATGAGTTGAACCGACTTCGACATAGTGTCCTCCGGGTGGCTTCGGGCTTTGGTAGTGGATGGCCCTGAAATATGAGTGATGCCGGCGCGAATACTCTGCCAAGGCAACCTGCCTCACAAGGGAGCAAATTGCATGCCAGTGCCCCACCATGGGTTTTTTGCGCCAAATTCAGGCTTATAGAGGTGCAATTTGCCGCAAAGGTCAAATAAGCGCCCCCTAATGTAGCGTCTTATTCGATAAATGACCCGTTTTGGTGCGCGCAAAACCTTCTGCATATTAACTGGTTAAACCTTGAGCAATTTCCGCTATAATCCGCGCCCCCCTTTTTCGGCTGGCCCAGCGCGCGCTGTTTTCATGAAACTAATCGTAAAAGTCTTCCCCGAGATCACCATCAAGAGCCGCCCGGTACGGATGCGTTTCATCCGCCAGTTGGCCAAGAACATCCGTGCCGTGCTCCGCGATCTGGACCCGGCTGTGGTGGTGAACGGCGTGTGGGACAACCTCGAACTGGAAACCCGCGTCAGCGAGCCCAAAGCCCTGAAGGAAATGACCGAGCGCCTGAGCTGCATGCCGGGCATCGCGCATTTCCTGCAGGTCGATGAATACCCGTTGGGTGACTTCGACGACATCGTCGCCAAGTGCAAACAGCACTACGGCGATGCGCTGGCGGGGAAGGTTTTTTCGGTGCGTTGCAAGCGCGGCGGGCATCACACCTTCTCGTCCATGGACGTCGAGAAATACGTCGGCAGCCAACTGCGTCGTCAGTGCGGCGCCGCCGGGATTTCCCTGAAAGAGCCGGAAATCGAAGTTCGCATGGAAATTCGCGACCAACGGTTGTATGTGATCCACAGCCAGCACAACAGCATCGGCGGTTATCCGCTGGGAGCGCTGGAACAGACGCTTGTATTGATGTCCGGCGGCTTTGACTCGACAGTCGCCGCCTACCAGATCATGCGTCGCGGTCTGAT
Organism: Pseudomonas sp. 43NM1; assembly: GCF_002836905.1. Classification (NCBI taxonomy): domain Bacteria; kingdom Pseudomonadati; phylum Pseudomonadota; class Gammaproteobacteria; order Pseudomonadales; family Pseudomonadaceae; genus Pseudomonas; species Pseudomonas sp. 43NM1. Next base: position 16,561 of record NZ_MKGS01000214.1, read on the forward strand.
GAGCCATTTCTGCTTCTTTAATCTGGGCGGACGTGCCCACGAACTGGGCGTCATGGAAGTCGCGCACTTCATCTGGAAGAAGTACGGCAGCTCCCAACGCGTGTTATTTGTCAGTGTGCCGTTCGAGGAAGTCCTGGGAGAAATTCTCGGGAAAGTCGATAACAGTCATATGGGCGTAGTTTTGAAGCGTATGATGTTGCGCGCTGCGTCGAAGATTGCCGATCGGCTGGACATCGATGCGCTGGTGACCGGTGAAGCGATCTCCCAGGTGTCGAGCCAGACGTTGCCGAACCTGTCGTTGATCGACTGTGTGACCGAGAAGCTGGTCTTGCGCCCGCTGATCGCCAGTCACAAGCAGGACATCATCGACCAGGCCAACGAAATCGGCACCGCCGACTTCGCCAAGCACATGCCCGAATACTGCGGGGTCATCTCGGTGAACCCCAAGACCCACGCCAAGCGCAACCGCGTGGAGTACGAAGAACAACAGTTCGACATGGCCATCCTCGAGCGTGCGCTCGAAAACGCCAAACTGGTGCCGATCGATCGCGTGATCGACGAATTGGGCCAGGACTTGCAGATCGAAGAAGTCAGCGAAGCACTGGCGGGCCAGATCATCATCGACATCCGTCACCCGGATGGCGCTGAAGACGAGCCGCTGGAAATCGCTGGCATTGAGGTACAGACGATGCCGTTTTATGCATTGAACGCTCGTTTCAAGGAACTGGACCCTACTCGCCAGTACCTGCTGTATTGCGACAAAGGCGTGATGAGTCGCCTGCATGCCCACCATTTGCTCAGTGAGGGGCATGCCAATGTGCGCGTTTATCGACCGAGCTAAGTGCCCGGGGCTGTTTGCCTGTGGCCTGCGTCACCGGCCCCCCGACGCCGCCGTCAAGCTGTAACGGCTTTGCCGGACTCTACTGTTAATCGCTGCCAAGACTTGTCAGCACACCGAATCCTCTGATCGAGATACACAAGTGATCGAAAATCTACGCAACATCGCCATCATTGCTCACGTTGACCACGGTAAAACCACCCTGGTAGACAAACTCTTGCGTCAATCCGGCACCCTGGAGCGCAACGAGCTCAACGACGAGCGCGTGATGGACTCCAACGACCAGGAGAAAGAGCGCGGTATTACCATTCTGGCGAAAAACACCGCCATCAACTGGAACGGCTACCACATCAACATCGTGGACACCCCGGGCCACGCCGACTTCGGCGGCGAAGTTGAACGCGTAATGTCGATGGTCGACTCCGTTCTGCTGCTGGTTGACGCTCAAGACGGCCCTATGCCGCAAACCCGTTTCGTGACCAAGAAGGCTTTCGAAGCCGGCCTGCGTCCGATCGTGGTGATCAACAAGGTTGACCGTCCAGGCGCGCGTCCGGACTGGGTTCTGGACCAGATCTTCGACCTGTTCGACAACCTCGGTGCTACCGAAGAACAGCTGGACTTCAAAGTCGTCTACGCCTCGGCCCTGAACGGCATTGCCGGTCTGGAACACACCGACATGGCTGAAGACATGACCCCGCTGTACCAGTCGATCGTCGACAACGTACCAGCGCCTAAAGTCGACCGCGATGGTCCGTTCCAGATGCAAATCTCGGCACTGGACTACAACAGCTTCCTGGGTGTTATCGGCGTTGGCCGTATCGCTCGTGGCCGCATCAAGCCGAACACTCCGGTTGTCGCTATCGACGCCGACGGCAAGAAGCGTAACGGTCGTATCCTGAAGCTGATGGGTCACCACGGTCTGCACCGTATCGACGTTGACGAAGCAGCTGCCGGCGACATCGTCTGCATCAGCGGCTTCGACCAGCTGTTCATCTCCGACACTCTGTGCGACCCACTGAACGTCGAAGCGATGAAGCCGCTGACCGTTGACGAACCAACCGTTTCCATGACTTTCCAGGTAAACGACTCGCCTTTCTGCGGTAAAGAAGGCAAGTTCGTGACGTCCCGTAACATCAAGGAACGTCTGGACAAAGAACTGCTCTACAACGTTGCTCTGCGCGTTGAAGAAGGCGACACCGCTGACAAGTTCAAAGTCTCCGGTCGTGGCGAGCTGCACTTGTCCGTACTGATCGAAACCATGCGTCGCGAAGGCTTCGAAATGGGTGTTGGTCGTCCGGAAGTGATCATCCGTATGGTTGACGGCGTCAAGCACGAACCGTACGAAAACGTGACCATCGACCTGCCGGAAGAATCGCAAGGTTCGATCATGGAACAGATCGGTATCCGTAAAGGCGACCTGACCAACATGGTTCCGGATGGCAAGGGCCGTGTGCGCCTTGAGTACAACATCCCGGCTCGTGGCTTGATCGGTTTCCGTAACGAGTTCCTGACCCTGACCTCCGGTGCAGGCATCCTGACCTCGATCTTCGACCGTTACGACGTGATGAAGTCCGGCGACATGTCCGGCCGTCAGAACGGCGTGCTGGTTTCGGTCGCTACCGGTAAGGCTCTGACTTACTCGCTGGAAACCCTGCAAGCTCGCGGCAAACTGTTCCTGGGTCACGGCGAAGACGTGTACGAAGGTCAAATCGTCGGCATCAACAGCCGCGACAACGACCTGGGCGTCAACCCAACCAAAGGCAAGAAGCTCGACAACATGCGTGCCTCGGGTAAAGACGAAACCATCGCTTTGGTTCCGCCTATCCGTTTCACCCTGGAGCAAGCTCTGGAATTCGTTCAAGAAGACGAATTGTGCGAAGTCACTCCTAAGTCCATCCGTCTTCGCAAGAAGATCCTGGGCGAAAGCGAGCGTACCCGCGCTGCCAAGAAGTCCGGTAACTGAGTCTCGACTTAGTTAGCTGACAAAAAAACGCCCCCGATCGCGAGATCGGGGGCGTTTTTGTTTGTCTGGGGGAAAAAGAATGTGATTGGCGGTGTTTTCAGAATTTTGCGGATGATCTGGGATCGACCCCTCACCCCAACCCTCTCCCCAAGGGGTAGAGGGGGCTGACCGAGGTGTTTATTGGAAGTACTTCGGCCTGAAAGATTGAGTCGAACTCAAGTTTTGAAAGGGGCAGAGGGGCCTGACCGAGGTGTTTATTGGAAGTACTGCGGCCTGAACGATCGAGTCGAGCTCAAGTTTTGAAAAGCTTGAAGATCGGCTCCCTTTCCCCTTCTACCCAAGGGGTAGAGGGGGCTGGCCGAGGTGTTTATTGGAAGTACTGCGGCCTGACAGATCGAGTCGAACTCAAGTTTTGAAAAGCTTGAAGATCGGCTCCCTTTCCCCCTCTCCCCATTGGGGAGAGGGTTGGGG
>NZ_MKGS01000215.1:0-19295 GCF_002836905.1 Pseudomonas sp. 43NM1
GCCAAGCTCTGCGGCGATTTACTCGACCGCACTCGGCGCCAACCCGGTCGCGCTCAAAGGTGTCGACAGCACCATCGGCGGCACCGTGAATGTCACCGCAACCGCGCAACCAATCGGCAGCGGCACACCGCTGGGCATCGTCAACCCGGTGCTGGTGCTGAACTTCTGCGTCGCCCTGCAAGGTCTTTTCCCCTCGCGCAACTGACTCTGGCATCGGGGCCAATGGCCCCGACCCAGTTTTTTTGTTCAGAGGATTTTTCAGTGATTTTCAGGGAGCAGATTGATGCTTGATCAGATTACCGGCGAGCACTTCCGCCAGTTGCTCGGCACCTCCAAAGCGCTTTATCTCAGCGATGGCAGCCAGATTCCCGTGACCATCGTGTCGGTGGTCGACAAGCCCAATGCGCGCATGTCGGCCACTGGGCGAATGCCGTTCGGGGTGGAACTGAGCAGCCCGGCGCAAACCTCTTTCATCGACGGCCCTTGCGCCATCGAACTGCCGGAGCTGGGCCTGATTGAAGGCATTGTCGTCTCGCGCACCCCGGAGCTTGGGCGCGCCGCCGGGCACGTTTACTTCGACATCACCGTTAACTGAGCAGCCCGTTTTGAGCTGACTGCGGCTGGCCCGGATACCAGACCAGCCGCTCGGCCGCGACGTTGCTTTCCTCGACCTGAAACCCCAGCGCCAGATAATGCCGGCGCGCATGCGGGTTATTCGCCCAGACCACCGTCGCCACCGGGCAGCGCACCTGTTCGGCGGCTTTTTGCACACCCTGCAAAACGGTGCGGCCATAACCCTTGCCGCGCGCGGCGGGAATGAACGCCAAGTACAACACACGAATTTCGTTGGTGCCGAAATCGGCGGTCAACGCACCAATCGGCGTGCCGAGTTTTTCAACGACAAAGTGCATCGCGTTCGGGTAAGACTCGCCGGTGCCTTGTTCCTGCACGCGCATTTGCTGAGCGACCACTTCCTCGACCAACTCCTGCTCGCCATCGATCCATTGCAGATCGGGGCGCGCGGCGCGGTACAAACTGTGCAAAAACGGCCCGTCGCTGGCCGCCGATGGGCGCACCACCAGATCACCGACGTCTTTGGAATTATTGTTCAGCATTGCCAAGTCTCCCTGCGCTAGAAACCACTCTCCCTCACCCCCAACGCCGCCAACCGGCGCCAGGCAGTCCCCAACAACGATTCACTGCGACCTTGCATCACCACCACGCCGCGCAGCGGCTGGGTCGGCGCGGCAATGTTGTCCAGCGGCGTCATGCGCACCGCGTATTGCGCCTGCACCGGCTCGGGGCGCTGGCTCTGATCTCGGCGTACGGCAATCGGCCCGTGGTGATCGGAGGTCAACGCTTCCTGCTCGATAAACCGCGCGCCGTTGGCGTCGATTTCGCTCAATTGCACGGCGACAGCCGGGTGCATCGGGTCTTCGGCGATAAATCGGCCATCGGCGCCGGGCGCGATTCGCCACAACTCGGCTTCGGCCAGATAACCGCGCAATCGCGCACCGGGTTCGACGATGCGAGCCAGCGGTTCCTTGGGCGATAACCAGCGCCCGGCATTCAATTGCGGCAACACGTCGCGCACTTTGCCGGTCTGCGGTGCCCGAATCAGCAAGCGCTCGCGTTGCGCGGCCAACCCGCGATACTCGGCCACCGCTTCGGCCAGACGCTGCTCGACGATCCCGGCATCGGCCACGGTTTCACTGCGGCTGGCCTGACGGCGCATCTGCAATTGCTGAATCTGGATTTCGCGGCGGACGATGGCTTGGCGAGAATCGAGATCCGGCGATTCCAGTTCAATCAACACCTCGCCCTGCGCGACCATTTGCCCATCGCGCACATTGACTTGCTTGACCCGTGAAGCGACCGGCGCATGCAAGGTGCTGACGCGCCCGGCCTCCAGCATCGACGGCAATTCCACGGCGCTGCGCCACGGCACCGCCAACAGCAAAACAATCGCCAGCAACCCCAACGCGCTGAGCAACACGCGCGGCGCATGCGCCTGATCGCGGCGCGTCCACCATTCGCGCCACTCGCGAACGATCGGCAAAAAAATGAACCAGATCAATTCGACAAACATCAGGAAAATGCCCAGCACCTTGAAAAACAAGTGATAGACCGCCAGCGCAATCCCGAAAAACAACACCGCGCGCCACAGCCACGCGCCGTAACCCCAAGTCAGCAAACGCCGTTGCATCGACGGCGACCACGGTTCCGGTGCCGGCGCGCCGTAGCCAAACAGCGCCTCGCGCAAACGCCATCGGCACAGGGCAAACGCGCGGCCCTGGAGGTTGTCGACCTCCCAGAAATCGCTGAGCAAAAAATAACCGTCAAAGCGCATGAACGGGTTGAGGTTGATCACCAACGTGGTGATCCACGTCGCGCTCGCCAGCATGAACGCCGCCGTGCGCGCCGGGCCATCGGGCAGCAGCGACCAGGCGAGCAATGCGAGGCAGGCCAGAAGCAATTCGGCAAACACCCCGCCGGCGCCGATAAACAATCGCGCGCGCCGGTCGTTGACCCGCCAGGCATCACTGACGTCGGTGTAGAACATCGGCAGCATCACCATGAACGCCACGCCCATGCTTTGCACCCGACAACCGGCGCGCTTGGCCATGAACGCGTGGCCGAACTCGTGGCACAGCTTGGCGAAAAACAGCGCCACACCGAACGCCAGCGCACCGCCGAGGCTGAACAGGTGCGGGAACGTGCCGATAAAGCGCTGCCAGTCGCGCGACACCAGAAACACCCCGAGCGCCAGCGTCGCCGGCAAACCGATGCGCAACCCATAGGGGCCGAAGCGCTGCAGCCACGGCCAGGCACGATTGAGAAACGCGTCCGGGCGCCACAATGGAATGCGGAAAAACAGGTACTGATGCAAAAGGATCTGCCACAGCGTCTGGCGCTGCGCGGCAGTTTTCAGGCTGTAGCTCGCCCGTTGTTGCGGGTCGAGGGCGCTGATCAAATCATGCCCGCGCAGGAAATTCAGCAACTGCTCAAGCTCGGCGCCGTCGAGCGGCAGACCCGGTTCGCGATTGGCCGCGCGCAGCACTTGCTCGGGATCGCCCAGCGACCAGTGCCGGAGCAAACGCATGGCCGCTGCGCCGAGTTTGAAATAACGCCCGCGCACCGGATCGGCCAGGGTCCAGCGCGGCGAACCGTCGAGGGCCGGGGCCGCCGCTTGCAATTGCAGGTCGGCGCGCAGGCTCGGCAGGCTCATTTACAGGCCCACGCTTTGGCGCAAACCGGCCAGCGGCCGCCGCAGCAAATACAACGCCAGCGGCGCGCGGTCGCCGAAAATTTTCGCGGTGCCGCGCAGGCCGATGCGGGGTGGCGCTGCGTCGAAACTGGCGTCCAGCCGATAAGCCAATTGTCCGCCCGCCGTCGGCTGCGCTTCATAAGCCGAGCGTTCGAGTCGAGCCTGATGTCGCTGCAACGGATCGCTGTCGAGGAACAGCGAAACCTGCGCGCCCGGCTCCAGCGCAATGGCGTCACCCACCGCCAATTCGATGCGCAATTCGGCCTGATTCGGGTCGGCGATCTCCATCAAGCGCTCGCCGGTTTGCACCGGTTTGCCGGTCCAGCGTTCGGCGTCGGCAAACACCGCGATGCCGTCGCGTTCGGCGCGCACTTCGCTGCGTTTGAGCAACTCGCGGGCGTAATCGCGTTCGGCGCGTTTCTGCTCGACCCGCGCCGCCAACAAATCTATTTTCGAACTCGATTCCGCGTCGGCGAACGAACGCTGCGAATTGGCCCTGAGTTCTGCTTCAGCCACACCGAGTGCCCGTTCCGCGACGTCGGCCTGGGCCTTGAGCGTGGTGCTTTCGAAGCGCAGCAGCAGGTCGCCGGTTTTCACCGCTTGATTGGGTTTGATCAGGAATTCGGCAATCACCCCGTCCAGCGGCGCGGCGACCACGCGGCCACCCAGCGGCACCACTTCGGCCGGCGCCAGCACCGATTGGCGCACCGGGATCAGCAGACACAGCAGCGCCGCCGCCACCAGCGCGATCTGACGTTTGCGCGTCCAGCGCAGCCGCCACGGTTTGCGCGGTTGCAGCGCCAGCCAGGCGTGGCTGTAGGTGTCGCCCAATTGCGACAGCAGCACTTGTTCGGAAGGATTCCAGGGATTATCGCGGGCCAGCCATAAACCGCCGAATACCGCGCCGGAGTGATCGACCAGCGGCAACCAGAACACCTGGGCGGCCGACAAACTTTGCCAGTCGGCGCGGATTGATTCGCTGAGAGCATCGTGCGGGATCACCCGTGCCTGTTTCAGCACGTCGCGCTTGAACAGCTGCGCCACCGCTTGCTCGACGAACGCCACAAACGGCGCGTTCGCATCCACCGCACTGACGCCGGTCACCGCTTGCACCTTGCCGGCAATCAACAGCGCCGCGTGGCGAAAACCAAACAGCGCCTGGCCGTCGTTCACCAGGCTGTAGGCCAACTGCGCCGAGGTCCGCGCGGCGCGGGTCTGGCGTTCAAGATCAAGAAACCGGGCGAAGACCTGTTCCGCGCCGCCGCTCAGCGGCGCGTTCACTTAAGCTCCGCGAAACGCGCCGTACCGCTCATGCCGGCCAATAATCCGTTGGCATTGGGCAACGTCGCTACCAGCAGCAAGGTTTGACTGCCTTCATCGATGCGCGCGCCGAGGCGCTTGACCGTGGCGTCCAGCGGTTGACCGGTTTCATCGGGAACAAAACTGAAGGTCTGGCCGGGCTTGAGCTTGCCCATCCAGCGCGAAGGAATCAGCAGATGAATTTCCAGCGTGCGATTGTCGACCACGTCCAGCAACGGCGCGCCCGCCGCCACGCTTTCATAACGCTGGACCTTGCGCTCGACCACCTGCCCGTCAAACGGCGCCAACACGCTGCAGCGCCGCACCTGAACCTGATAGACCTGCGACTGCGCCTGAGTCTCGCTGACCTTGGCTTCGGCCCGGGCCACTTCAAAGCGCCCGACCGAATTCAACGCCGCCAACTGCCGGTTATGCGCCAACTCTTCACTGGCGCCACGGCTGGCCGCTTGCGCCGCGTTGAGCTGCGCCTGAAAACCCGAACAGTCGAACTTCGCCAGCGTGTCGCCCTTCTTGAACGACTCGCCCTCGCTGAACGGCAACTCGACCACCCGCCCCGGCAACTCACTCGCCAACACCGCCTGATCGCGAGCGCGCAACACACCCCGCGCTTCACTGCTGGCCGGCGCCGCACCGGCACTGGCAACCGCCGAGCTATCCAGCAGCGGATCGTCTGGCGCAGGCGTTTGCGCCTGTACCGCGCACGTTACAAAGGTCAATCCCAGAACCCAACTACAAAAACGTGGCATCGCCGCTACTCCCTGACGGATTGCCGGAGTCTACGACAGCGGCGGGTAGCGTCAAGCGAATAGCCATCATTGGGGGGAAATGTGTTGTTACCTCGCCCCGATGCGGCTGATCGAGTTGCTTCAAGTGACCAGTAGATTGATGAATTCGAGGCGTGAATGACGGCCTCTTCGCGGGCAAGCCTCGCTCCTACTAGGGGAGCGGGCAGCCTTCAAGGGAGCAATCCATGCGCGCAGATGCAGTCAATACCGTTAACGCTGCGCAGTCTCCAACAACGGATAAACCGATTCCCAGCCCCCACCCAACGCTTTGTACAACCCCACCATCGCCAACGACACCCCCGTCGAGCTCTCGACCCATTGCTGCTGCGTTGCGAGCAATTCGCCCTGGACAGTCAGGACGTTGACGAAATCGGCCACGCCTTCGACGTATTGCTGTTGCGCGGTGCGCAGGGCGATCTGATTTTGGCGCACGGCTTCGGCGAGGCTGTCGCGGCGCAGTTGGCTGGCGTTGTAGGCGCTCAGTTGGTCGTCGATTTCATGCCAGGCGCGCAGCACGGTTTGTTGATAAGCCAACGCCGCTTCCTGTTGTTGTGCTTCGCGCAGGTTGAGCATGCCGCGCAGACGACCGCCGTCGAACAGCGGCAGGCTGAATTGCGGGCCGATGCCGAACGCACGCGAGCCCCAGGAACCGAAATCGCTGAGTTGCATGGCTTGCGAACCGAGGTTGCCGGACAGGGTGATTCGCGGATAGAAATCGCCTTTGGCCACGCCGATGCTGGCGGTCGCCGCACGCAAACGCGCTTCGGCCTGGCGGATGTCCGGGCGGCGTTCGGCCAGTTGCGACGGCAGGCCGATGGCGACCTGGCGCGGCGTCTGCGGCACCGGGCCGTCGGTGGATAACTCGGCGAGCAACGCTTGCGGCGGCGCGCCCATCAGCAGGCTCAGGGCGTTGATCAGTTGCGACTGACGCTGCTCCAGCGCCGGCAGGCGCGACTCGATGGCCGCCACTTGCGCCGCAGCTTCGGCAACGTCGAGGTCAGTGGCAACGCCGTCGGCCAGACGCAATTGCGAGAGCTTCAAACTGTGGCGCGCGACGTCGAGGTTCTCCTCAGTGACCGCGCGGGTGCTCTGCACGCCGCGCAGTTGAATATAGTCCTGAGCAGTTTCGGCCAACACCGACAACAGCACGCCGCGACGATCATTTTCGGCGACTTCGAGGGTCGCGTCGGCCGCCTCGGTTTCGCGGCGCACGCGGCCCCAGAAATCCAGTTCCCACGATGCCGAAAAGCCTGCGTCCCACAGATTGAACGCCGATTTGCCCTCGTTGCCGGACGGATCGTTCAGGCCTTCGGCGCTGTTGCGTTTGCGCCCATAACTGCCAGTGGCGGCGGTGTTCGGGTAGCGTTCGGCAGTGATCACCTGGCGGGCGGCGCGGCTTTGTTGCAGGCGACTGCTGGCGAGTTTGAGGTCGAGGTTATCGGTGAGCGCGCGCTGGCTCAGCGCTGAAAGTTTGGCGTCATGGAAAACCTCCCACCAACGTTCGTCCATGGTTTGCGCGACGGCCTGGCTTTCGGCGACTTTGGCGGGTTGTGCCCATTCGGCGATTTTTTGCGGTTCGGGTTTGAGGAAATCCGGGCCGACGGTGCAGGCGGTCAGAGATAACAGGCTCAAAACCATCGCCACTGACTGCAAGCGCTCCTTGTGGCGAGGGGGCTTGCCCCCGTTGGGCCGCGAAGCGGACCCAAAATCTGCGAGCGCTGCGCACTCGAACGGGGGCAAGCCCCCTCGCCACAGGGATGAAAATCTACGGAGACTTTTCATCGTTCGGCCACCTCACGTCTTGCAGTCGCGGTGTCGATCCGCGCCTCCACCGACATCCCCACCCGCAGCCGCTCGGCCAACGGCTGGTCGGCATCCAGCACAATTTTCACCGGGATCCGCTGCACAACCTTGGTGAAATTACCGGTGGCGTTGTCCGGTTTGATCGAGGCAAACGTCACGCCAGTGGCCGGCGCGATGCTCTCGACGCGGCCGCGCAACACCTCACCGCCGAGGCTGTCGACGCTGACCTGCACCGCTTGCCCCGGCTGCACATCCGTCAGTTGGGTTTCCTGAAAATTGGCCACGACATAGGCCTGCGCCAGCGGCACCACGGCGAGAATCTTGCTGCCCGGCGTGACATACGCGCCGACCCGCGCCGCGCGCTCGCCGACCATGCCGTCCTGCGGCGCGGTGATGCGCGTGTAAGACAGCTCAAAACTGGCAATCTCCAGCGCCGCTTGCGAGCGCTTCAGCCCACCTTCGGCCGCGTCACGTTGCGCGGTCAGAATCTCCACTTGCTTGCGCTCCGCCGCCAACACCGCAGTGGCGTTGGCCAGCCGCGCGCTGGCCTGATCAATGCGCGTGCGCGCCTGTTGCGCGTTCTGCACGGTGCCGGCGCCAACGCCAGCCAGGTGGTTGTAGCGATTCAATTCATGCTCGGCGAAGGCCATTTCAGCCTTGGCCGAGACCACCGTCGCTTGCGCCTGAGCGATCACCGAGGTCTGCCGCTCAAGGGTCGCCCGGGCGTTTTGCAGCTGCGCGCGAGCGACCAGGGTTTCAGCGTCGGCCGCCTGGGCGGCGGCGCGCAGGTCGCGGTCATCGATCAATGCGAGCAACTGCCCAGCCTTGACCCGCTGGTTGTCCTCCACCAGCACCTCTTTGATAAACCCGGCCACACGCGGCACCACCAACGTGAAGTCCGCCGAGACAAAGGCGTCGTTGGTGCTCTGCTGCGTGCGTTTGCCGAACAGCCCCGGCGCGATCAAATAGATCAACACCCCGACCGCGATCGCTGCGGCAACGCCGACAGCCAATTTCTTTCTCGAATAAGTCGTCATAAAAACCTTCAGTTTCAGTCAAGCGTTCAGGTCGGTGCGCGCGGCGGATACATCCGCGTCGGCAGCCAGAAAATCAGCAGGATCAGCGCCACCGCGACGCCGGTCATGCACAGATAAAGGTCCGACGCCGTGAGCACCACGGCTTGCTCGTGCAAGCGATGCGCGAGGCCGGCGCTGTCGGCATCGACCAGTGGCGAATTGCCGAGACGGTCGACCAGCATCGTCGAGTGAAAATGCAGGCGCGAGGTGGTCAGCGCTTCGATAATGCCGGTGGCGATCACCGCCGAGAGGCCTTTGACGGTGTTGAACCACGCCGAGGCGAACGGCCCTTCCATCGGCGTGATGCTGCCGGTGGCAAGCATCAGCAACGGCAACACCGCCATCGGCTGCCCGAAGATTTGCAGCAGTTGCAGCACATAGAAGTCGTCGCGGATCCACGCCGAGGTCAGTTGCGAACCGCCAATGCAGGAGAGCGCGAGCATGCCCAGACCAATCCCCAGCACCCAGCGGCAATCGACCCAGCGAAAATTGCACAACGCCGCCACCAGCGGCAGCGCGATCAATTGCGGCAGCGCCGCGATGAGCATGATCGGCGCGGTCTGGATCGGCCGATAACCCTGGACCTGCGCCAGGTAACTCGACGGAATAAGCACCACCGCCAGCAGCACCACCAGCACCCCGGCCAACGTCATCAAGGCAAACGCCAGGTTACGAATCCCGAGCATCTGCAACTTGAAAAACGGCACCGGTTGCGACCATTCGTTGATCAGAAACAGCACCAGCAACAGCAAGCCGCCACCAAGCAAAAAGTTGATCAGGCTCGACTCGAACCAGTCCAGCCGATTGCCCTGGAGGATGCCGATCACCAGCATGCAGATCGCTGGAAAACCCAAGACGAAGCCGCGCCAGTTGAACTGCTTCAAGCGTTCGAGACGCGGCGGATCCTGCGGTAATCCGTAAGCCACAGCCGCCATCGCAACCAGGCACGGCGCGATGATTTGCCAGAAGGTCCACTGCCAACTGGCGTATTCGGTCCACAACCCGGCCAGCGGCGTACCGAGGCCGGGGCCGAATGTCGCGGTCAGCGCATAGCCGGCCAAGCCGTACAGCTTGACGTTGGCCGGCAGGAACCGCAGCGCCACGGTCATCAACATCGGCGGCAACGCCCCGCACGCCAAACCCTGGACGATGCGCATCAGCAACAGGCTTTCGTAGTTCGGCGCGAACGGGCAGAGCACGCCGAGCAACGTGAACAGGCCGATGGCGCAGAGGGTGAAGCGGCGCAGCGAGAACGTCACCGCGCACCACGGCGCGAACGCCATCGCGGCCACCGAGGTCGCGGTGTAACTGGCGACCAGCCAGGTGCCTTCGTCGTAACCGATGGCCAGCGCGCCGCGAATATCGGCGAGCGCGACTTTGGTCACCATTTCGTTCAGGCCGGACACCAATACCGCCAGCAACACGCCAACCAGGCCAATGATGATGCGCAGGCCGAAGATCGGTGGTGTGACAGCGGCGGGACTGGCCGCGGCAAGAGGTGCCGGGGCCGTGAGGGAAGTCATTTACTGCAGCTCCGGGAGGTAAGACCGGGGCATTTTAGGGTGGGTGAGGCATTACGAAAATTGACTTATGGGCAGCTTATAAGTGCGCCAGACGCAGTAATCAAACACACATGTAATCCTGTGGGAGCGAGCTTGCTCGCGATGGCGGTGGGTCAGTCGACACTTAAGTTGGATGTGACGGCCTCTTCGCGGGCAAGCCTCGCTCCTACAGGGGGTTTGTGTCGGGTTGGTTCAGGTTGGCTGGGCGGCCAGCCAGGTTTCGTCGCAGCAGGTTTTGAGGGTTTCGCGCATCCAGCGGTGCGCCGGGTCTTTGTCGAATCGCGGGTGCCAGGCCTGGGTCAGCATGAGCGTCGGCAAGGGGATCGGCAGGGTGAACGACCGCAGCTTCAAACCGAGGCGCCGCACGCTCAGCAGCGCCTCCTTGGGCACCGGCAGAATCAGGTCGGAGTCGGGCAGCGCGAACATCGCCGCGTGGAAACTCGGCGCGATCACCGCGACCCGCCGCGTCAGGCCCAACGCTTCCAGCGCCGTATCAATAGGTCCTCGCGCAATCCCGCGACGCGACATGCTGATGTGGGCAAAACCGGCATAACGCTCGGCGGTGATTTCCTGATCAAACAGCGGATGATCCTCGCGCGCCAATCCCACAAAGTGCGTGGAAAACAGGTTCTGGATTTTCACTTCCGGCATCAACGGGCGGTTATTGCTGATGTTCAGGTCGATCCGCCCTTCGCGCAGCGCCTCGTCGTCGCCATCGCCCTCCGGGACGAAACGCAATTCACAGTGCGGCGCCTGGCGCTCGAGGGTATCGAACAGTTTGCCGCCGTAGACGCCGATGAAAAAGTCGTTGGCGCGAATGCTGAAGCGCCGCCGCAACGTGGCCAATTCCACCGCATCCGCCGAGCGAAACAGCAGCGCCGCTTGCTCGACCACATCGCGCACTTGTTCGCGCAACGCCAAGGCCTTGGGGGTTGGCACCAGTCCGCGACCGGCGCGCACCAGGATCGGGTCGCCGATGGCTTCGCGGATTCGCGTCAAGGTGCGGCTCATGGCCGCCGGGCTGAGGTTCATCCGCCGCGCAGCGCCGACCACACTGCCCTCGTCGAGCAACGCGTCGAGGGCCACCAACAAGTTCATGTCCGGGAGTTGCATGCTAAGCACTCATGGCTGATCAGGAATGATTCAGACGCAATGCTAGCAAACATCCCTGGGGTTGGGGTTGGCAGGTTTGGTATTGGCGGGGCTGGCCGCCATCGCGAGCAAGCTCGCTCCCACATTGGATCTGCGTCATGCACAAATCCCCTGTGGGAGCCGAGCTTGCTCGCGATGAGGCCATCAGCCCCAGCGAAGATCTACCGCTCGTGCAACGCCTCGGCGCGTGCGCATGGGAATGATCGACGGGGCAGCAATGGGTGTGTTGGTTTCGAGGCCGCCATCGCGAGCAGGCTCACTCCCACATGGGATCTGCGTCATGCACAAATCCCCTGTGGGAGCCGAGCTTGCTCGCGATGAGGCCATCAGCCCCGGCGAAGATCTACCGCTCGTGCAACGCCTCGGCGCGTGCGCTTGGGAACGATCGACAGGGCAGCAATTAGTGTGTTGATTTCGAGGCCGCCATCGCGAGCAAGCTCACTCCCACATTGGATCTGCGTCATGCACAAATCCCCTGTGGGAGCCGAGCTTGCTCGCGATGAGGCCATCAGCCCCGGCGCAGATCTACCGCTCGTGCAACGCCTCAGCGCGTGCGCATGGGAATGATCGACAGGGCAGCAATTAGTGTGTTGATTTCGAGGCCGTCATCAGCCCCAGCGCAGATCTACCGCTCGTGCAACGCCTCGGCGCGGGCGCGGATGATCGGCTTGAGCAGGTAGCTGAGCACGGTTTTCTTGCCGGTGATGATGTCCACCGAAGCGACCATCCCGGGGATGATCAGCAGCGGTTTCTCATCGGTGCCGAGGTGGCTGCGGTCGGTGCGCAGCTTGATGATGTAGTAAGTGGTTTTCTTGTCTTCATCGGTAATGGTGTCGGCGCCGATCTGCTCGAGCTTGGCTTTGAGCCCACCATAAATGGTGTAGTCGTACGCGGTGAATTTCACCGTCGCCTCTTGCCCTGGATGCAAAAACGCAATGTCCTGCGGCCGAACCTTGGCCTCGACCAGCAAGGTGTCGTCCAGCGGCACGATTTCCACCAGATCGCTGCCCGGCTGAATCACACCGCCAATGGTGTTCACCAACAGCTTATTGACGATGCCGCGAACCGGCGATGTCACCAGCGTCCGGCTGACCCGATCTTCCAGCGCTTTGCCGGTGGCCTGGGCCTTGTTCAGGTCAGTGCGTGCTTCGTTGAGTTGGGTCAGCGCCTCGCTGCGGAATTTGCCGCGCGTTTCATCGATCTTGCGCTGCACTTCCTTGATCGCCGACTCGGCACGCGGAATCGCCAACGTCGTCGCGTCGAGCTGCCCACGGGTTTCGACTTCGGCACGTTTGAGTCGCAACACTTCCACCGGCGACACCGCGCCCTGTGCTACCAGCGGCTCGGACATGTTGATTTCCTGACGTTGCAACGCCAGGCCATTGCGGTACTGCGATTGCTTCGAGGAGAACTCGCGCAGCTCTTGCTGACGCTGAATCAACTGCTCCTGCAAACCACCGATTTCATCGTGCAGTTGCTGGCGACGGCTGGTGTACAGCGACTCTTCGCTGGCAGCCTGGCCGGGAACGGCTTTGAGCACGTCGGCCGGAAAGGCTAGCGGACGGTCATCGACCTCAGCGCTCAAGCGCTCGACGCGCAACAGCATCGACAGGCGATCAGCCTCGGTTTCGCCAACGTTGGAAGCGAATCGCGTGTCATCAAGACGAATCAGCGGCGCGCCGGCCTCGACGATCTGGCCTTCCTTGACGAACAGTTCGGAAATGATCCCGCCCTCAAGGTTCTGGATTTTCTGGATCTTCGACGATGGAATCGCCTTGCCGTCGCCCTTGGTCACTTCGTCGATAACCGCGAAGTTGGCCCAGAGCATGAGGAACACGAAGAAACCGATGATCGCCCAGATCGTCAGGCGCACCACGCGTGGCGCATCTTCGATCAAAGCCTTGTTCACTTCCGGCAACGGCTGGCCTTGCAGCGACGCCGAGCCTTTGAAGTAGCGGCGGACAGAGTCCTTGAAACCCGACTTAAGCAACACTGATCTGCCCCTTCTTCAACGCTTCCATCACAGCCGCTTTCGGGCCGTCCGCCAGGATCTGGCCACGGTCAATCACCAGCAAACGGTCGACCAGCGACAACAACGATGCCCGGTGCGTTACCAGCACCACGGTTTTGTTTTCAATCACCGCTGCGAGGCGTTGCTTGAGGCGTTCTTCGCCGGTGTTGTCCATGGCGCTGGTCGGTTCGTCGAGCAGCAGAATCGGCGGATTGAGCAGTAGCGCGCGAGCCAGCGCGACGTTCTGGCGCTGACCACCGGAGAGGTTTTGCCCACGCTCGCCGACTTGCAGTTCGTAACCTTGCGGGTGCAAACGGGCGAATTCGTGGACGCCGGCCAGTTCGGCGGCTTGCAGCACCAACTCGTCTTCTACATAACGCGCGCCCGAGACCAAATTGTCGCGCAGCGTACCGGCGAGCAACTGGATGTCCTGCGGCACGTAGCCAATGTTGTGGCGCAACTCGCTGACGTCGATCTGGCGGATATCAACTCCGTCCACCAGCAACGCGCCGTCGTCCGGCTGATAGAGCCCGACCAGCAGTTTGGCCAGCGAGCTTTTGCCCGAGCCGCTGCGGCCGATGATGCCGATTTTTTCGCCGGGCTTGATGATCAGGTTGATGTTGTTCAGCGCGGCGTTTTGCTGATTCGGGTAGGTGAAGTTCAACTGACGGCATTCGATGGCGCCTTGCAAAACTTTGCGGCTCAACGGGCGCTCGTCGAAATTGCGCTCCTGCGGCAGCTCCATCATCTGGTCCACCGACACCATGGTCACCCGCGCTTGCTGGTAACGCGTCAATAAACCCGACAGCGACGCCAGCGGGCTCAGCGCGCGGCCGCTGAGCATGTAGCAGGCGATCAAACCGCCCATGCTCAGATTACCGTCAATAATTTGGTAGACGCCGAAGACGATCATGATCACCCCGGCCAGTTGCTGGATCAGCAGCGTGATGTTCATCGCCAGACCGGAGAGCATTTTCACCCGCAGTTCGAGGCGGCTGAGGGTGCCGATGGTCTGTTCCCACTGGTATTGGCGTTCGCTTTCGGCGTTGTTGACCTTCACCGCGTCGAGCCCGGCGAGGGTTTCGATCAGGCTCGATTGACGCTCGGCGGCGAGGGCCATAGTGCGTTCCATGGTCGCTACCAGCGGTTTTTGCAGCGCGTAGCCGATCAGCAAGGCAATCGGGAACGCGAGCACCGGAATCCACACCAGATGCCCGCCGAGGATCGCGATGACGAGGAAGATCAGCAGGGTAAACGGCAAGTCGATCAGGCTGGTCAGGGTCAGCGAGGCGAGGAAATCGCGCAGGCTCTGAAACTCGTGGATGTTCTGGGCGAAGCTGCCAACCCGCGCCGGACGATATTTCATGGCCATGCCGACGATGCGCTCGAACAGCGTCGCAGAGATGATCAGGTCGGTTTTCTTACCGGCCAGATCCAGGCACAGACTGCGCAGGCTCTTGAGGATCAAGTCGAACAGGTAAGCGCCGGTGATGCCGATCGCCAATACCCACAACGTGGATTCAGCCTGGTTCGGCACAACGCGGTCGTAGACGTTCATCACGAACAGCGGCGCGGCCATTGCGATGATGTTGATCAGGAAACTCGCCGCGATCGCGTCGGCGTAGAGCCAGCGCGAGCGCTTGAGGGTGTCGCGAAACCACGAGCGGGCGCGCGGAATCAGCGTGCCGTGGTTAACGTCAAATTTATGTTGTGGCTGGGCGAAGAACACTTTGCCGATGTAATCGTCGGCGAGCAGTTCGCGGCTGACGACACTTTCGCCGCCATCGCTTTCGCTGAGCAGCACTCGGGCCTGGTCTTCACCTTGCCAGCCGAGCAGCACTGCGCTGCGACCGTCCTTGAGCAGCAACAACGCTGGCATGGCGATCGCTGGAATTTCTTCCAGTTTGCGTTGCAGCACCCGGCCCTGCAGGCCGGCGCGAGCAGCGGCGCGGGGCAGCAACTCGACGCTCAGGCGTTGTTTGGGCAACGGCAGGCCGGTGGTAAGCATCGCCGCGCTGGCCGGTTTCTGGTGCAAAGTGCACAGGGCCAACAAACCATCCAGTAACGGATCGTCGTGCAGCGCGCGTGGATCATGAATGAGATGAACTCGGCTAACTTCTGATTCCACGCTGGGCACTCTTGGCTAACAAATGAACAATTAAGGTTCTGCTCAATTCATCCCGGGCAGTTGGACCTTTGGCTTCACGTCGTTCTGCACAACGGATGCCAACGGCGCGACCACACCCTGGCTTTTGAGCAACTCGCCCATGGTCGCCTTGATTCGGTATTGAGTAAATAACTGAATGTTCTTGATGTCTTCCAGACGACGCGACGCGGTGAACAGTTCGTTTTCACTGTCGAGCAGGTCGAGCAAAGTCCGCTGACCGAGGCTGAATTGCTTCTGGTAAGCGGTGCGCACGGCCATGCTGCGGTCGACATATTGCTGGGCGATCGGCACTTGGGCGTTGGCGTTGTTCAAGGCGTTGAACGCCAGGCCCAGCTCTTCATTCAATACGCGCAAAGCATTGTTGCGCACGTCGAGCGCCTGGCTGGCCAGGTACGATTTGGATTCCAGATCGTTCTTGTTACTGCCGCCGGCGAACAGGTTGAAACGCATGCGCAGCATGGCTTGCCACTCGCTGCTGTGGCCGTTCTGGCCGTCGATGTCGTTGTCGGCAGAACGCCCCAACTCGGCATCGAAGCGCGGGTAGAACGTCGACTTCGCCGCTTCATACTGTCGCTCCGCTGCCGAGATATCGGATTCGGCAGAACGCAGCACCGGGCTGTTTTCGAGCATCTGCGTGCGCGCTTCATTGAGGTTGGCCGGCAGCAGCGCCATGAATTGCGCAGGTCGCTCAAGCTGATCCGGCATCTCGCCGACGGCGCTGAGGAAGTTGGTCTGGGCGTCGGCGAGGTTGGTCTGTTCGGTGATCAGGTTGTTGCGCGCCTGAGCCATACGGGCCTCGGCCTGGTCCATGTCAGCGCCGCTGCCGACACCGCGCGAGGTGCGCAATTGAATCTGGTCAAAAATCCGTTCGTGGCTCTTGAGGTTTTCCTCGGCCAGACGCACGAATTCACGGCGGGTCAATACATCGAGATACACCTGAGCCACGGTCAGCGCGGTGCGCTCGGAAGTGCCCAACAATGAATAAGCGCGGGCATTAACGGTGGCTTGTTGACGCCCGACTTCGCTGGACGTCGCAAAACCGTCAAAAACCATTTGCGAGAGACGCAAACTTGACTCGCTGCGGTTCAGGGTTTCCCAGTGATTGCTGCCGGTGTCGGCGCGGGTAGTAACGTTGTCCGTGCCTTCGCGACCATAACCGCCGAGTAGATCGACCCGTGGCAGGTATCCCCCTTTGGCAGCCTTTAACTGATAATCCGCGGCCATTCTGGCGTTAACGGCAGCCTGGATTTCCGGATGGATATCCAGCGCCTGTTGCATGGCTTCCGGCAGGGTTTGTGCTTGTACAAAACTGGCGGCAACGGCGAAGGGTAAAGCCTTGAACAGGAACGAACGCATCTTGGAAATATCCCAGAACTACTTGTCTTGAATCACAGCAAACAGGGGCGCTGCGCAGGATGATGGCAACCGGAATGACCGTATGTCGGAAAGTACAAAAGAGGGAGTGAATGACACGCTTTTGGACAGGTCGCCGCATGAATATCAATGTGACATTACTGGGGCGATTGTTTAGGATGGCACCCATAAGGTCAATAGTTTGGCATAAACTAAATAGCCAAAAGCTATAGCCAAATATTTGACGAAATATAGCGTCAAACTAATGAACTAATCTACATAAGTACGTCCAGACTGCTTTGACGAAATCGTCATCAGGTCCATGGAAGTCAACTGAACGTGACACCCGGAGAGTCTTCAATGAGCAGTGTTGTTGCCATCGTCAAAAGCATTGTTGGTCAGGTTTTCGTGGTGTCCCCAGAGGGCGTCCGGCGCGTACTCGTTGAAGGCGACCGACTGTTTGTTGGCGATCAGGTAGACACTGGTGTTGCGGGCGCCGTCTCGCTCGAATTGGCTGATGGCCGCACCCTCGATCTGGGCCGCGATACTCAGTGGAGCGGCACCGATCCGGATTCCAGCACCGACCTGGCAGAAGCCACCGCGCAAGCCGCGCCATCGGTTGAAGAATTGCAGCAGGCGATCGTTGCCGGCGCCGACCCGACCCAAGACCTCGAAGCCACCGCAGCTGGCCCGACCGCCGCAGGTACTGGCGGCGCGGCTGGCGGCGGGCACAGTTTTGTCATGCTCGACGCCACCGCTGGCCGGGTCGACCCGACTATTGGTTTCCCGACGGCGGGCATCGACTCGGCAGCAGCGATCACCCAGGAAGATGTCGCTGGCCAGACCGACAACAACGTTAATGCCAACAACACTGGCAACGACAACGCCATCGTCGATCAGCCATCGACCCTGACCCTGACCGCCACGCCGACCATCTCCGAGGCCGGCGGCGTTCTGGTTTACACCGCGAACCTGACCCAGGCGCCGACCACCGCCCTGACCATCACTTTGTCCAATGGCTCGGTGATCGTCATTCCGGCCGGCCAGACCACCGGCACCGTCAACGTGCCACTGGCGCCGAACGACACTGTTTATAACGACGCAACTCAAATCGACGTCAGCGTGGTCGGCACTACCGGCGGCGACGGCATCGTTGTCACGCCGCCGACCGTGCCGGCGACGACTCAAGTTACCGACACTATCGACACCACTACCGTTACTTTGACGGCGGGCGGCACTGTCACTGAAGGCGGGCAGATTACTTACACCGCTACGTTGACTAATCCGGCGCAGACGCCTGTAACGGTCACGCTGTCGAATGGTTCGACGATTGTTATTGATGCTGGCAAGACTACGGGGACTGTTGATGTTCCTACCGCCGGCAACGACGTTTACAACAATGGCAGCACCGTCAGCACCACGATCACTGGCACTACTGGCGGCAACTTTGAAAACCTGGTGCCGAATCCGGTGCCAGCGGTTACGACTATTACTGATTCGGTTGATACCACTACCGTTACTTTGACGGCTGGCGGCACTGTCACTGAAGGCGGGCAGATTACCTACACCGCCACGTTGACTAATCCGGCGCAGACACCGGTAACGGTCACGCTGTCGAATGGTTCGACGATTGTTATTGATGCTGGCAAGACTACGGGGACTGTTGATGTTCCTACCGCTGGCAACGATGTTTACAACAATGGCAGCACCGTCAGCACCACGATCACTGGCACTACTGGCGGCAACTTTGAAAACCTGGTGCCGAACCCGACGCCAGCGGTAACCACTATTACCGATTCGGTCGACACCACCACCGTTACTTTGACGGCAGGTTCGACGGTCACCGAAGGCGGCCAGATCACCTACACCGCCACGCTGACCAACGCAGCGCAAACGCCAGTTACCGTGACTCTGTCCAACGGTTCGACCATCACCATCGACGCCGGCAAAACTACCGGCACCGTTGATGTTCCAACCGCCGCCAATGATGTCTACCAGAACGGCAGCACCGTCAGCACCACGATCACTGGCACTACCGGTGGCAACTTTGAAAACCTGGTGCCGAATCCGGTGCCAGCGGTTACGACGATTACTGATTCGGTCGACACCACTACCGTTACTTTGACGGCAGGTTCGACGGTCACCGAAGGCGGCCAGATCACCTACACCGCCACGCTGACCAACGCAGCGCAAACGCCGGTTACCGTGACTCTGTCCAACGGTTCGACCATCACCATCGACGCCGGCAAAACCACCGGCACTGTTGATGTTCCAACCGCCGCCAATGATGTCTATCAGAACGGCAGCACGGTCAGCACCACGATTACCGGCACCACCGGCGGCAACTTTGAAAACCTGGTGCCGAACCCGACGCCAGCGGTAACTACTATTACCGATTCCGTCGACACCACCACCGTCACTTTGACGGCAGGTTCGACAGTCACTGAAGGCGGCCAGATCACCTACACCGCCACGCTGACCAACGCAGCGCAAACGCCGGTTACCGTGACTCTGTCTAACGGTTCGACCATCACCATCGACGCCGGCAAAACCACCGGCACTGTTGATGTTCCGACGGCGGCCAATGATGTCTATCAGAACGGCAGCACCGTCAGCACCACGATTACCGGCACCACCGGCGGCAACTTTGAAAACCTGGTGCCGAACCCGACGCCAGCGGTAACTACTATTACCGATTCGGTCGACACCACCACCGTCACTTTGACGGCAGGTTCGCCAGTCACCGAAGGCGGCCAGATCACCTACACCGCCACGCTGACCAACGCAGCGCAAACGCC
>NZ_MKGS01000216.1:0-19171 GCF_002836905.1 Pseudomonas sp. 43NM1
GCCCGCTTCAATCGCCCCGCCGTCACCGCCCTTCGTCCCCCTTCGCCACCGCGCAACCCTGTACCTCGGGCCTTTCCCGGCGATTGCGCGTGTTTGGTATGCAATTTGCGCTAGCCCCCTCAACTGACCCGTCTCCAAGGGGCAGGCACTCCGATAGAGGGATTACTCATGCACCCTTTACTGTCCAAAACCGCGATTGCGCTGGTGGTCACCGCTCAAGCCCTGGGCGTTGCCGAAGCGGCGCTGTTCGCTGTTGATCCAGGCCCTTATCTGCCAGCCAACGGCTCGTTTGCCGCCTGGTATCAGGACACCCACGGCCGAACGCTCGACCTGTGCCTGTCCAAAGCCGTCAGTTCGCGAGTGCCCGGTGCGCCGGGCGCGCCGACTTACATGTGCAACCTGCTGCCGGCGCCGGGCGTGTTTGACGACGCGCAACCGGTGGTCTTCCCGACCAACTTCCCCGACGAAGCCTTCTGGTTCACCGCCGATGCGACCATCGTCGATGCTGCACGCGGCATTGATCTGTCGTTCGGCACGGCCATCGAAGCGGCGTTCGCCGCGGAAGAACCGGTCGAGGGTGACCAGATCAGTTTCGCCCGCGTGCGCATTCGCATCGACGTGCCCACCGCCGGCACCTATGTCGTCACCCACCCTTACGGGGTCGACGTGTTTGACGTTCCGGTGCCAGGGCGGCGGGCGATCAACATGACGCGCGACATCGGCATCGGCGTACCGAAAACCTACGACGGCGCGCTGCGGGGCGACGTCGGACCGTTCTTGCGCAGCGCCAATGGCCCGTACACCGAGACCAATCCAGTGACCGGCGCGGCCGAGCAATTCATCGGTGATCCGAACATCGAGGAAGCCGTCACCGGCAGCCCGTTCAACACCAACTTCGTGCGCATCGAAGGGCCGAACGGCCTCGACCTGCGGACCACGCTGTTTGCGATTTCCGGCAAGTTGTCGACGGTGGTGCGGCCGACGCCAATGATCACCCAGCGCAGCACTTACTCACGCAAGGCCGGTGAAAGCGCTCCCGTGGCGCAGCAGGACATCTTCGTCATGGCGCCACCGCCGCCCGCCACCGCCGTGGTGTCCAGCAGCAGCCCGTTGCTGAACATGAGCGAAGCCGACACCACCGGCAACTGGTACGCACAATCGGCGCTCAACCCGAGCTTGCCGAGCAGCGTGCAGGTGACCGCCGACAACTCGCTGGCGATCCCGACCAGCACGCCGACCACCTTGTCGATGACGCTCACCGACCTGGTGGTCATCCAGCGCGCCGAGTACAGCCTGAGCTCCGGGCAACTGACGCTCGTGGCTTCGACCAGCGATGAAACCTCGCCGCCGGTACTTACCGCGACCTCCGCCGGCGGTGCCGCGATCGGCGCGCTGAGTGGCGAAGGTGCGGTGAAAACCCTGGCCACCGGGATCTCGCCGATTCCACCGTCCAGGGTTCGGGTGACGTCATCCAATGGCGGCAGCGATACCGAAGAAGTGGTCATCGTGCAATGAACGCTCACATGCGCAGATCCTCATCAGGAGGCATCATGAACAATTGGCCACGCCTGGCGCTCAACGCCCTGGGACTGACTTTATCGCTGTCCGGCAGCGCTTTCGCCCAACTCGCCGCTGTCGATCCCGGCCCTCATACCTTTGCCACGGGGAAATTCCCCATGTGGTATCAGGACAACAATCAACTGTCGATGGAGCTGTGCCAGTCGCGCGCCGCGAGCTCGCGAGTGCCGGCCACCACGCCGCCGTCGTACATGTGTTTGCTCGGCGCGGAACCGGGCGTTTATGACGATGCCCAGCCGATGGTGTTCCCGGACAACTGGCCAGGCGAAGCCTTCTGGTTCGTCGCCGAAACGGCCATCCCGCAAGTCGGCAACAGCGGTTATGAACTGGAAGTGTACGTCGCCGCCATCGAAGCGGCGTTCGGTGGCGAAGCCGTGGTCGATGGCGACCAAGTGTCCTTCGCGCGGATTCGCCTGCGCATCTCGGTGCCGACCGCCGGGGTCTATACCGTCACCCACCCGTACGGCGTGGAAACGGTCAACGTCACCACGCCGGGCCGCCGCGCGATCAACATCACCCGCGACATCGGCATTGGCGCACCGGGCAATTTCAGCGGCGCGCTCAACGGCGACATCGGTCCGTTCCTGCGCAGCGTCAACGGCCCTTACACCGAAGTGAACCCGGACACCGGCGCGGTGGACACCTTCATCGGCGACCCGAACCTCAACGAGCCGGTGACCGGCAGCCCCAATAACACCAACTTCGTGCGCATCCAGGGCCCGGCCGGGACGATCCAGACCAACCTGTTCACAGTGTCCGGCAAAGTCCTCGACAACCGCGCGCAAACGGACGTCGAAATCGACCGCGCCACCTATCGCCGCACGTCCTCGGGCACGGGCAACAGCACGCGCGTCGAGGTCTTTGGCAAATCGGCCAACAGCTCCAGCCTGTGCTTCCGCGAAAGCGTGGCGCTGGTGGTCGGACCGCCGCCGTCACCGTGCCTGATCAATATGACGGGCGACAACAGCGGCCTGTTCTTCGCCCAGCGGCTGTTCAACGGTCCGGTGCCTCCGGTGGTGGTCGTGACCGCCACCAATCCGACCGGCACCACCCGGCCCACCGCGGTATCGAGCAAAGTCACCGATGTGGTGAAAGTGCAGACCGCGCGCTACAACTGGGCCAACCACAGCCTGCTGATCGAAGCCTCGTCGAGTGACGAAGTGGTGGTCCCGGACATGGTCGCGCAGGGTTACGGCCGGCTGTCGAAGTCCGGCACGCTGCAACGCCTGACGGTTGCTGATCTGCTGCAGCCACCGGCCACCGTGACGATCAAATCTGCGGCGGGCGGCAGTGACACCGAGCCTGTCGTGGTGGTCGGCGCGGCACCGAATACTGGCGAGAACGAAGCGCCACTGGCGGTCGCCGATAGCGGCAGCACCAGTTTCGGCGTGCCGATCACCCTCAACCTGCTGGCCAACGACAGCGACCCGGACGGCAATACGCCGCTGAGCATCACCGCACTGACCCAACCGGCCGCCGGCCAGGGCACCGTGGCATTAAGCGGCAGCACCGCGGTGGTTTACACCCCGCCAGCCGTGGTCAATGCCCCGCTGACCACCACCTTCAGCTACAAGGCTCAAGACGTCAAAGGCCTGGCCTCGAGCGCTGCGGCGACCGTGACCATCACTGTGGCGCCGAACCAGTCGCCGGTGGCCGTCGCCGACAGCATCGCGACGCTCGGCGTGGCGATCCCGATCAACGTGTTGGCCAACGACACCGATCCGGAAGGCAACGTACCGCTGGCCGTCGCCAGCCTGACCCAACCAGCGGCCGGTCGCGGCACCGTCAGCACTGACGGCAGCGTGATTACGTACACGCCGCCAGCCACGGTCACCACGGCGTTCACCACGACCTTCAGCTACATCGCCAGGGACGCTTTCGGCGCGCTGTCGACACCGGCGACGGTCACGGTGCAAGTCTCGCCACGCCCTGCTGCGGAAAACTTCGCAGTCACGGCGGCGACGGTCCAGGCCCGTTCCAACAACCGCTTCAATTGGGACTTCACCGGCACCTCCTCGGTGACCACCGGCAACACCATCACCGTTCAAGTGACCACCCCGACCGGGCTGGTGACATTGGGCACCACCACGGTGCCGGTGACCGGTCGCTGGCGGCTGACGGTGAGCAACAGCACCACGGTGATCCCGTCGGCCAACCCGACTGCGACCATCCGCTCGTCCCAAGGCACGCAACGCACGGTCAACGTCACCGTGCAATAAGCCCCCGCCCCACTGGCCTTTGCGGTCAGTGGGGCAGGCCACTTCCCACAGGACAACGCCAT
This sequence comes from Pseudomonas sp. 43NM1, assembly GCF_002836905.1. Lineage (NCBI taxonomy): Bacteria > Pseudomonadati > Pseudomonadota > Gammaproteobacteria > Pseudomonadales > Pseudomonadaceae > Pseudomonas > Pseudomonas sp. 43NM1. Next base: position 3,860 of record NZ_MKGS01000216.1, read on the forward strand.
GAAAACGCCGACCGCCGCCCTGCTCTGCCTGTTCCTGCTTTGCAGCGGTACAGGCGTGCGCGCCGACGACTTGATGGAAAACGACGACCTGGCACCCAGCGCCGACCTCGGCGAGTTGCCACCGCCAATCGGCCAGCACGCGCTGATCGATCAGAACGGCCAGGCCAACGTCGCGTTGTTGCAACAGAACGGTCAGTCGCTGCTCGGGCGCATCGTTCAGTCGGGGAGCAATCAGGAAGCCTACATCCTGCAACAGGGCAGCGACCTGATGGCGCAGATCACTCAGCAAGGTTATGGCAACGATGCGTCGATCACCCAGACCGGCAGCCACAACCGCGCGCAGATTTCGCAGAACGGCAATAACAACGACGCCAGCATCGACCAGGCCGGCACCGGGCTATCCAGCGCCGTGACCCAAGCGGGGAACGGCATGAGCGTTTCGGTCAAACAATATCGCTAAGCACTGCAACAACCTGGAGGTTTCATCATGTTCAAATTGACGCCCCTCACCGCCGCCATCCTGGTCATGATCAGTGCCCAGGCCATGGCCGATGACAGCCTGTCCACGCAAAACCAGCTCGGCACCGCCAACATCGCCGACGTCAAACAAACCGCTGCGCCGTTCAGCACAGCCACCCAACAACAACTCGGCGAGGGCAACGACGCCGCCGCCAAACAGGACACCGCCACCGGCACCATCACCCAGGACCAGGCCGGCGATTTCAACGCCGGTTACGCCGAGCAGTTGTTCGAAAACGGCAGCAGCATCGTCCAGCAGCAAATCGGCGCGTTCAATACCAGCCACGCCAGCCAGTCGATCGGCCTCGGCGAAAACCAGGCGCTGCAGCAACAGCAAGGCAGCGGCAACTTCTCGTTCATTTATCAGGAATCGCAGGAAGCCAACACCGCGCAGACCTTGCAGTTCGGTGACGGCAACGAAGCCAACATCGAACAGATCCAGATGGGCATCGCCAACAACGCGACGGTTATCCAGTACGGCACTACCAACTACGGCACCGCCGAACACATCAACCACCTCGGCGGGCAGATCGGCATCAACCAGGCCGGCGAAGGCAACTACGCCTACGGCGACCAGCGCAACGGCGACGGCGGCACGCTGACCATCAACCAGTTCGGCGACTTCAACGGCACCGAAGTCTGGCAAGACAGCCAAGTTGCCAGCCAGGCCACCGTCAACCAATACGGGCAAACCAACGAAACCGTGGTCGACCAGAGCTTTGGCGAAAACAACGTCGCGCAGGTGTTGCAGGTCGGCGATCTGAACGCGATCTATGCCGACCAGTTCGAATCGATCGGTTCAACCGTCGCGCTGTATCAGCAAGGCACCGGCAACGTCCACTTCACCTACCAAAGCGGCGACAGCCACGTGCTCAACGCGACCTCGGTGGGCAACGGCAACAAAGTCCACGCCAGCAACTGGCAAGGCCCGCAACTGGGCGGCCAATTCGGCAGCAACCAGCGCGCCACCATCAACCAGAACGGCACCGCCAACGTTGCAAGCTTCAAACAGGACGGCGTCGGCCAGATCATGACCACCAACCAGACCGGCTCCGGCAACAAAACCACCGTCAGCCAGGCCGACAGCTACAACGAGCTGTACTTCGACCAGAACGGCAGCGACAACATCCTCATCGCCGACCAGCGCGGCACCACCAACCTGATCCAGGGCACCTCCGCCGGCAGCGGCAACAGCGCCGAATTCGACCAGTCCGGGACCGGCAACCAGGCCTACACCGCGCAACTGTATGGCAGTGACAACCAAATCAGCGTCAAACAGGCCGACACCATGAACGTCGCCTACGTCACCCAGGGCGGCGCCGGCAACATGGCCACCGTCGACCAAAGCGGCGTGACACAAATGGCCACCGTGCAACAGTTTGGTTCGGCCAACCAGGCGAGCGTTTTGCAGCAGTAAATTGTTGGATAAGAAAAACCGTGCCGCTGGAAAAGGGCACGGTTTTTTTGTGGGTGGGGGGTTGGTGGTGTTTCGTTGGGTGGGTATCGCGAGCAGGCTCGCTTCTGCAGTTGGGTTGGGTACATTCGGGAGATATGGGTTGGCTGGGAGGACGTCATCGCGAGCAAGCTCGCTCCCACAGGGGATTTGGGGGTGTTTGGGAAAACGGGTTGGCTGGGAGGTAGTCATCGCGAGCAGGCTCACTCCTACAGGGATTTGGGGGTGTCTGGGGAAAACAGGTCGTCTGTCAGGTCGCCATCGCCGGCAAGCCTTGCTCCCACAGGGGGATTTGGGTGTGTTTGGGGAAAACAGGTCGTCTGTTAGGACGCCATCGCGGGCAAGCCTTGCTCCTACAGGGGGGTTGGGTGTGTTCGGGGGGAACCGGGTCGTCTGGCAGGACGCCATCGCGGGCAAGCCTTGCTCTTACAGGGGGGTTGGGTGTGTTTGGGGGAAACAGGTCGTCTGTCAGGACGCCTTCGCGGGCAAGCCTCGCTCCTACAAGGGCGAAATCAAAGGTAGATCCGCTGTGCTTTTCACCACTCAACAGGCCGAGCGTTAGCTCGCCTGCAGCTCTTGATCTTGCCCTGTTGCCCCTTCGGCAGGCTGAGTGGAGGGGTTGATCTGGGGGTGGGCGCGTAGCGCCGTTCGGCGCAGCCGAACGCATCGAGAGGAGGTCGTAGCGAAGCAGACCGTAGACGATGCCCCCAGATCGACCCCGGAGCGAAGGAACCCCGAGCCCAAGCGAGGGGCCGAACGCCGGGGCAAAGCCTTTTGGTTACTTTTTGGCGTCTGAAAAAGTCACTCGCTGTAAGAGCGAAACCGCCAGCCGCCCCACCCAAAATAACGGATATACACACAAACCACCCACCAGCCAGGTCGGCCCGAAGGCCGCCTCGGCTCACTCCCCCTCACCCTCCTCAACCACCTTGTTCTGAGACAAATACCGCTCCAGAACCTCATCCCGCGCAGGCACCGAATTATCCCCCGCCACCTGCCACAAACGCCGCTCAATCCCCTGCGCCAAAAGATGCCCCACCGCCGCCTCAATCGCCGACAACACACACAACTGCGCCGGCTCATTCGTCGTATAACCCACCTCAGCCTCAAGCAACTTCTTGAACTCAATAAACTTGAACACCCCGGCACTACGGCCCACCGAATAAATCGTCTTACTCGTCATCACATTCGCCAACACCTGCCCACTGCGCACATCCACCGCACGCAAATTCACCGACACCTGATCCACCCGATACTCACGCGAAATATCAATCCCCAAATACCGCGCACCCTCCCCGCCGCTGCGCACATTGGTGTCATACGCAATAATCCCGCCCTCCAACATCAGGTTCGCAGCCTGCAACGGCGGCAACTCACCCTGGATATTCACCGGGGTATTTTCCTTCTTCTGCGAGGCGCGAATAATCTTGCGTTCGGTCAACAAGTTCTGCAGCCCCTCACGCTCCAGCACCACAAACCAGCCACTGGCCTGCAACGCATCCATCAACATGCTCGCCGCGCCCTGGGTGACGCTGGTCGAAAACGAACTGGCCGGCGTCGGTTTGTACTGCCCGGTCTGATCCCGAAAGCCATACACCACCGCCATCAAGCGCCCCTTGGGCCGTGGCATCTTCAACAAGTCGTAATAAGTCGACGCCCGCGGTGTCAGGGTCGGCGACTCGGTGTCCTGCTCGGCCGGCATCGTGTCGCGCAAACTGCAACCCTGTAGTGCCGCCAACATCAGCCCCAACGCGATTATTCTTTTCATGTCCTTCGCTCCCCGGCAGCCCGAACCCGATCAAGGGTTGAGGCCATTGACCTGGATTTCCGAAATTTCACCGGTCAATCGATCGGTCACTTCAATGCTCAGTGCGCCGGAGTCGTCGATGACGTTGACGATAAAACTGTCTGTGGACAGGCTCCCGGTGTTGCCCGTGGAGATGTTGTCCAGCAGTTGCCCGAGCAACCGCGATTGCAACTGACTGGTGAACCGCTCCAGCGCCGAAGTACCGGCAATCGCCGAGCGGTCTTTCAGGTCAGGGTCGTCGTAATCGTTTTGCGCCTGGGCATTGTTGAGCAGCCAGGTGCCGTTCAACGGGTTGCCGCCGAATGACGGATTGATCGGCGTATAGACCAGCTCAGTGGCGCTGACCAAGCCGCAGCTGCCGAGCCCGACAAGCCAGATGCCGGTGCGCTGTGAGAACGTTTTCTTGTTCATAATTCGTCCTTCTCCAGGTCGGTGGTGTCCTGCAATAACGCTTCGAGCTTGCGCTGCACGATCTGCCGGCGAACCCAGTCGGCGGCGTTGTACGCCTCCTCTTTGAGCTCGACGGTGTTCGGCGGCAGGAAGCGCCGGTAAACCAGGCGTTGCTGATATTCCACGGTCACCAGGCTGCCCCAGCGTGCCGAGGGTCGTTCGCGCACCACCAGGTTGAAATCCATCGGGCTGGTGGCGCGCAGGCGTTCGGTGAACGAGTAGTAAAAGTCGTGGCCAATGTGCGAGATGGTGTCGTCGACGACGAAGCCCATCATTTCGTCCTCTGCGCCGGCCGAAGCCAACGGAGGCATCAACATCAGCAGCAACGCCAGGCAATATCTGTTCATGGCGCCACCCCTGGGGATTTCGCCGACTGCGCTTTTGTCGGGCCGGAAGCGCCTTCCAAAAACGCCTTCTCGGCGACGAATTGCCAATCCTTGTAACTGGCCATGCCGACGAAATCCGACCACTGCGTGGGGAAATCCGTCTGCTTGAGCGGCGTGTCCGTGGCAGCGCTGTACAGACCGGTGATGCGCCCATCAAACCCGCGCATCAGCGACCATTCGCCGCCGCCAATCGGGTCCGGGTACAACTGGCGCAGATGATGTTTGGCCGAGGGAAAACGCTCATCCTGCAGCAGATCGGCGAGTTCTTTGGGGTACTGCGCCACGCCCGGCGAACTGCGGTAATAGCTGCGCAATGCCTGCGCGTATTGAGTGCCGACCCAGAGCAACTGACGCTCGCGATCACGTTTGGACGCGGTCGACCACAACTGCCCGGCACTGGCCAGGCCCATGCCCATCAGCGCCACCAGAAACAGCACGCCCAGGTAAGTGAAACCGCCTTCATTGCGCTGTTTCCCCGTGGCGAGGGGGCTTGCCCCCGTCGGGTTGCGCAGCGGCCCCAACTGTTGTTTTGTCAAACAAACCGCAATTACCGGTTTTGCGACTGCTGCGCAGCCGAACGGTGGCAAGGCCCCTAGCCACAAAAGCCCCGGTTGCCAACGGTTTCCACCCGCAGGCTTACCACTCGGAATAAAGGCTGCCATCACTCGCCCTCCCGCTCGCGCCGCTTTTGATATCGGCCACCGCGCCCGGCACGCCGTCCGGTGGCGCGACCAGCACCCACAAGTCTTTGCGCTCGGCAATCGGGTCGGTCGGCGGGTTGCGCAGATAGCGCTTTTCCACCAACTGCTCGATGGAATCGGGATAGCGCCCGGTGTCGCCGTAATAGTGATCCAGCGCCTCGCGCATCGCCGACAGACTCTGGCGCAGCGTGGTCTCTTTCGAGGCTTCCAGGCTGGTGAAATAGCGGGGCAAGGCAATGGTCATCAGCGTGGCGATAATCGCCATGACCACCATCAATTCCAGCAAGGTAAAACCCTTCTCGCAGCGCTTGTTCATAGGTTCACCACTCGCGGTAGGCAATGCCGTTGAGACCCTTGCCCCGGGCCTTGGAGTAGACGTCGAAGACGTCCTCGCCTTCGCGCGGGTTCTGCGCCGAACTGTCATAGGAGCGCAGGCCCCAGCCACCTTCATCGTCACGTTTGGCCGGGGTCAGCGGGTCGTGCGGCACCCGGCGCAAAAAGTAGAACTTGGCTCCCTTGGCGCTGCGCACATCGCGCACGCCCTCGACCAGCACCTGCAGGTTCGGCGGGTAGCCGCTGCTGTTCAGCGACTTCTCGATATACCCGGCATCGAACGCGCGTTTGTAGGCGTCGATGGCGTCGCGAATCTGGTACAGCGCCGCACGCATGTCCTGCTCTTTGCCACGGCGCACCACGGTTTCGGTCAAGGGTGCGGCCATGCCGGCCAACAGGCCGATCAGGGCCAGCGTCACCACGACTTCGATCAAGGTAAAACCGCGCTGGGAGGCGTTCATGATCAATTCTTCTCGACGACAACGTTGACGGTCGACGCCACAGGCGTGGCCATGACGTTGTTATTCACCGTCGATGGCGTGCCACGGTCAGGCGCCTGGATGTGCATGCTGGTTTCGGTGCCGGTGGGGAATTCCATGTCCGACGGGCTTTGATACGGCAGGTTGCGCACGATGCGCGGGGTGATCGACAGCACCAGTTCGGATTTGCCGACGGTGTCCTTGTTGCTGCCAAACAAGCGGCCCAGCCCCGGAATGTCGCCGAGCCCCGGAATCTTGTTGCCGGTGGCCCCGTGGTCATTGCGCATCAACCCCGCGAGAATCTGCGTTTCACCGTCGTGCAGGCGCAAGGTGGTTTGCGCGTTGCGGGTGTCGACTTGCACCGGAATCGTGCCTTGGCGGGTCGGCTCCAGCGGCGTCGCGTTGCTCACTTCCAGGGCAATCTTGATCGCCACTTCGTTGTTCAAATGCACGGTCGGCTGCACTTCGAGCTTCAGACCGACGTCGAGGTAGGTAACGCTTTCAGTGATCACCGGGCCTTGTGTGGATGGCACCGACGTCGCGCTGATGATCGGCACGCGCTGGCCAATGTGGATGCGCGCCTGCTCGCGGTTGCTGACACGGATCACCGGGCTGGCCAGGGTGTTGATGTCGTTGTCCTGCGCGTTGATCTTGGCTTGCGGCGACGGCGAAATGGAAATCCGGCTGGAGTTGATGCCCTTCAATTGGTCGAGCAACGTCACCGCCGAACCGTCGCTGTTGACCACACCAAAGGTGTTCGGCCATTGCAGCCCGAGGTCGAGAATGCGCTGGGTGGCGACTTCCATCACTTCCACTTCCAGCACCACTTCGGGGTTGGATTGATCTTGCGATTGCAGAAGTTTTTCGGCCATGCGGATCGCGTCTTCGGAGTCGCGCATGGTCAAGGTATTCAGGCGTTCATCGACAAACACGTCGCGGGTCTTGAGCATGGTTTTGATCATGTTCAGCGCGGTGTTGGCATCGATGCTGGTCAGGTAAAACGTGCGCATCACCAGCTCTTGGTAATCCTTGAGCTTCTGCGGCGAATCCGGGTAGATCAGCAAGGTGTTTTCGTTCACCACTTTCTGGTGCAACTGGTTTTGCTGCAGGAGCAATTCCACAGCGTCTTCGATGCGCACGTCACGCACGAAAATTGTCGCTTTCATGTCCGGGCGCAGGTCTTTGTCGAAGATGAAATTCAACCCGGCGACTTGCGACAGCACTTCGAAAATGGTCTTCAGGTTGGCGTCGCGAAACTCCAGTGTCACCGGCCGATCAAGGCGTGTGCGCAGCTGTGGGTAGGCAATCACGTTGCGGCTCTGCACCAGGCGAATGTTGCCTTGCAGCTCCAGCGCGCCGTCGTTTTTCGGGTCGAGTTCGAGGATCTGTTTGACCTGACGGTCGGCGCCGTAAATGTCGCCCCGGCGCAGGTCACCGCGGGCCAGTTCGAGTTTTTCATCCTGGCTGCGCAGGTAGTCGAGTTGGCGCAAGGCATCCTGCGCGCGGCGATTGTTCGGTTCGATGGTCAGCACCCGCCCGTACGCCTGGCGCGCCGAGACAAAATCGCGGCGTGAGCGGTCGGTGTCACCGGCGGTCAGCAACGCGGTGACGGCTTTGGCGCGGCCGCTGTTGAGCAGCAAGTGCAGCTCGGTATCACGCGGGTCTTCGCGCAGGCCTTCTTCGATACGCGCCAGCCCGGCTTCGTACTGGCCTTGTTCGATCAGGTCGGAGGCCTCTTTGTTGGCGACTTGCGCCGAGCTGCACGCGGCCAGCGCTGTGCTCAGGCACAGGCTCATCAGCAAACGGGATCTGTTCATTGCGTGCTCCCCACAGACAAAGTCTGGGCCAAGTGCAGAGGCAGGTAGACCAGGCTCAATTCCACATCGGAAATGCCCTCGATCCGCCACGTGTCGTCGATCACATCCCCTTTGCGCACGACGTAGATTTTTTCGCCGTTCTGCAAAAACACTTGCAGGTCGGCGCGGTCGGCGAGCTTGCCGACGAACTGGAACGGCATCGGCGGCACGACTGGGGTTTGCACCACCGCAGCGACGGTGACAGGTTGCTCGGTGACCACCGCGAGGGTCGGCGCGGCGCGCCAGCTACGGGTTGCAAACAGGTCGCCAGCGGGGCTGAGGTCCTTGATCGGCGCCGCTTTGACGTTGGCCGGTGTGGGCGCAATCTTGCGTTTGGCCGGTGTGGCCAGCGTCGCAACGGCGTTCTCGTCGGCGGCGTTTTCCTGAAAATATTCCGGCAACCAGGTCAACCCCGCCGCCACCGCGAAGAACCCGACCCAGCCTGCTACACGTTTGCTGTTCATCACGACCTCGACAGGTAAAGGGTCATGCGGATCCGCCCGGTCAGGTCGGTGTCGGCGATCTTCTTGCGTTGAAACTCGACGTCTTCCACCACCACCGCTGGCAACTGGCCGAGCAAGGCGTGCAGGAAGCGCCGCAATTGCGGATAGCTGCCGCGCACCGGTAGCAGAATCTGATAACGCGCCAGATGAGTTTTCGGGTCGACGCCGAGGGCATATTCGCCCCGCGCCAGGGTGATGTGCTCCTGCGCGGCCAACGCGTAGATTTTGTCGATGGCCACCGTGGCTTGCGGCTGCGACGGCAACTTGCTGCGGAAATCATCCAGTTGCCGTTGCGGCGCGACCGGCGGCGCGACGCTGCCGTCCTCGACTTTGGCCAGGTACTCGCCGGCCTCGCGGGTCTGCTGGTTGAGGGTTTGCAGCGACTGCCAGTCCGGCAGCAACCCGGCCAGCGCAAACAGCAGCGCCAACAACAGCAGCGCCAACCCGGCCAGGCCCGGCACACCGAGGCCTTGCAGGTATTCGTGAACGATCAGTCTAGGGATTCGCATCGCCAATCTCCCAAGTCGCCGACAGGTTGAATTGCACGGGGTGTTCCGCAACGTTGGCGACGATTTCGTGGCTCAGCAGCGACACGTCGGACAGCTCGTCGCTGGCTTCCAGACGTTGGTGAAAGGCGAGCATGGCTTCCAGATCGCGCGCTTCGGCGCTGATCCGCACCTGGCCCTTGCGCGCATCCGGGGTCAGGGTCAGCAAGGCAATGTCTTCACGCGGCAGGCCTTCGAGCATGGCGAACAGGCGTTCCCACGGTCGGCGCAGTTGCTGCGAGACCTTGCGCATTTCCGCGAGGTTTTGCGCTTGTTCGCGCGTCTCTGCCGGGCTCAGGCCAGCCTTGCTGCCGCTGTCACCGGTGAGTTCGCGTTGCGCGTGTTGCAAGTGCCCCTGTTGTTGCGAGGCCTGGTCGTCGAGGTGTTGCTGGGCGACGAAGCACGCCACCGCTAGCACCACGCCTGCGACCAACAGGCTCCAGCCCAAAGGACCGGAGCGGCGGCGCGGCTGAAAGTCGAGCGTCAGGGCGCGCATCTCAGGCCACCGCCCGCGACATCACGTACAGGCAATCCCGTACGGTGCTGCGGTCCTCGGCAAGGTTTCTCAACTGCACGCCGGGCACTTCTGGCGGCGTATCCAGGCGCGCCGGGGCATGCAGGTAGACGCTCAACGGGCGTTCGCTGGTCGAGGCTTGCAACTGGTGTTCGCGACCGATCAGCGCCGTCAGCGCAACATCGCTGTCGCTGCTGCCGACCGAGCGCACCGAAGCCCAGCGCCCTTCGCGGGCCAGCAACAATACGCTGCGTACCGGTTCGGCGACGATGAACAGGAAGTCCCCGGCATCCAGGCTTTTGTCGAAGTGATTGAACGCCGCCATCAGGTACGGTTGCACCGAGCGCAGGCGCAAGCCGCGACCGCTGGCGAGGGTGCGCAGGCGTTCAAGCAAGTCTTGCGGCAGCGCGGCGGCAACGCGGTCGTGGCCGGCCGGTTCGGCTGACAACACCAGATTCCACGGCTGATTGGGCACGCCGTAGAGGTCTTCGAAACACAGTTGGGCGAAGCCGCGCAGTTCTTCCGGGCTGCTGATCTGGTCGCTCCACGGCACCAGACAAAACCGGCTGAAGTGCCCGGACACCACCACGCTCACTTCAGCGCCGACACGCGCGTGTTCAGCGAGCAAGCGGTCGAGGGTTTCCAGGGCGACGGTCCAGGCATGAAAACCTTCGTCGATAAACCCGACGCTGCCGAGCCAGCGGGTTTCGCTGCCCTGCCGTTGACCGAGGCCGACACCACTGGCGCCGAGCACGGCGACATAACGATCACGAGACAAAAGTGACACGATTGATCTCCTCGAGCGTGGTCCGCCCTGCTTGCACCAGTTCCAGCGCCGACTCGCGCAACAGCCGCAAGCCACGTTTGCAGGCGTGGGCCTTGATCTTCGAAATCGGTTGGCGCTCGACGATCATTTGCCGCAGTTCGTCGTCCAGGTGCAGCAGCTCGGCAATCGCCGTGCGCCCGCGATACCCGGTGCCGCGGCAATGACCGCAGCCCTTGCCGTGGACGAACTGGTAATGCGCGACCTGCTGCGGGTCGAGGCCGGAGGCTTGCAGTTCATCGTCGCTGGGAGTGCTCGGTGCGCTGCAACTGGCGCAGACCAGGCGAATCAGCCGTTGCGCCAACACCGCGTTGAGCGCCGAGACCAGACTGTACGGGTCGATTTCCATTTGGGTGAAACGGCCAATCACGTCGAACACGTTGTTGGCGTGAATGGTGGTGAACACCAGGTGGCCGGTGAGCGCCGATTGCACAGCGATTTGCGCGGTGTCGGGGTCACGGATTTCACCGACCATGATCTTGTCCGGGTCGTGGCGCAGGATCGAGCGCAAACCGCGGGCAAAGGTCAGGCCTTTCTTTTCGTTCACGGGGATTTGCAGCACGCCCGGCAATTGATATTCGACCGGGTCTTCGATGGTGATGATCTTGTCCACGCCGTGGTTGATCTCGGTGATCATCGCGTACAGCGTGGTGGTTTTGCCGCTGCCGGTGGGGCCGGTGACCAACACCATGCCGTAGGGTTCGGCGGCGAGGCGGCGCAGCTGTTTGAGGGTTTCATCCTCAAAGCCCAGCGCCTGCAATTGCACGCCGCTGACCTTGTCGGCGAGGTCCTGTTTGTCGAGCACCCGCAGCACCGCGTCTTCGCCAAAAATGCTCGGCATGATCGACACCCGGAAGTCGATCTGCCGGCCGCTGATGCCGATTTTGAAGCGACCGTCCTGCGGCACGCGTTTCTCGCCGATGTCCAGTTCGGCCATGACTTTGACCCGGGAAATCACTTGCTCGGCGAACTCGCTGCCCTGGATTTTGCTGATGTTGTTGAGCACGCCGTCGATCCGGTACTTGATCACCAGGCCGCTGCCGGTGGTGCCGAGATGAATATCGCTGGCGTGCATTTTCAGCGCGTCGTACAGCGTCGAGTTGACCAGTTTGACTACAACGCTAGCGTCTTCGCTGATGCTGGTCAGGGACAGGCTTTGCAGGGTGTCGATTTCGACATTGGCGTCGGCCTGGGCGTTGAGCGATTCCACCGCGTGGAAGCTTTCTTCGTGCCGCGCCAGGTAGGCCTTGAGGTCATCGGCGTGCACCAGATACAGCGGCGCGCCGTGCAGGCAATCATCGATCCAGGCCAGGCGCGCGGTGTCGAACGGGTCGGCAAAAACGCCGATCACCGCGTCGTCGTGGCGCAGCAGGATGAATTCGCGTTTGATGCATTGGGCCAGCGTGACCCGGTCAAATACCGGGGTGGCCTGGAACAGCGTGTCGGTGTCGAGCACCGGGTAATGCAGGGTGGCGCCGAGGCATTGGATAAACGCCATCGGTGGCAGATCTGACAACACGCCGAGGGCGTCGAGCATCCGTTCGCCGCAAGTGCTGGCTCGCGAACGTGCCTGGGCCAGTTGCTCGCTGCTAAAGCGTGAAGGTACACAGTCCAGCGGTGCCGCTTCCACGGCCAGTGATAGACGTTCCATGGCTTGCTCTCCAACGCCCGGGGCTTGCGGCCCTGTCGGCGCGGCAGGCCATTGCGGCGGGAGCCGGAACGTCGTGTCGCGCCACTATTCCCCGGTGAGCAATTGTTCGTCGTCCGGTGCCATGGAGGCCGATGTTCGTCGGCGATCCGCCAGCACCCAACTGCCGTCGTACAACTGCAGCGGGAAACTCTCGGTCCTGCTCTGGCGTCGTTCGACAAAACCTTCGGCGGTGTTCGCGCCCGTCTTGGCCCCGCGCTCCACCCCCAGAAGGTCGCAGACTGCACGGGCCAATTCCGCCAACGGAAAGGGTTTGAACAGGATATGGCTGACGCCCAGTTGGCGGGCCCGCTCACAGACTTCAGCGGTCGGGTGCCCGGTAATCAGCACAAAATGACAATTCCTGTTCAGGCGGACGGCATCGAGCACTTCGAAGCCTTCCATATCCGGCAAGCGGTAATCGAACACCATCACATCAGGTACGAAACGCTCGGCTTCACCGATTGCTGCGCCACCGTCGTGAGCCATCCGGACTTCCAGTCCTTGCGCCTGAAGGTAATCCTTGAGGTTTTCGGCAAGGAGCTTTTCGTCTTCGACAACCAGTACTTTGTTTAACAAGGTCGACTCCTTGAAACAGCAGGTCCGAGTTCCGGGCCTGTTGGAGTGTGTGCCTTACAAGGGCTAACGCACACTTCATGCCAGGCCGGGTGCCGGTATTCTTATCTCTTCATGTCCTTGAATTTGAAGACAATGCCACGTCGTCCAGAACCCCCTCCCCCCAAAGGCGGGGAAGCGCACGGATGGGCATTGAAGCTTTTCCCCACTATTGGGGGGGAACCTTCAATCATCGTCAATCCGCTCGATGCGATTAGTCGATCGCAAGTGCGCCAATACGTCTCGACGAGCCTGGGCCTTTTGCTGTCGGGCGAGGTACGCCCTGACTGTTTCCAGCCCTTGCTCCTCTGTGACATCTGCCGCCTCCTGGTGGTTCTGTAAATAAATCAAATGCCAGCCGACCGCCGTGCGCACCGGATCGCTGACCTCTCCCGGTTGCAAAGCGAAGGCCGCCGCTTCGAATTCGGCCATCATGCGGCCACGAGCGAAATAGCCCAAGTCCCCGCCTCTGCTGGCCGAATCGTCTTCAGAGACGCTGCGGGCGACGGCGGCGAAATCCGCGCCTTGGGCAATTTGCGCGCGGATCTCCAACAAGCGTAGCCGCACCGCTTCAACTGTCGCGGAGTCGGCGCCCGGCGCGACTTTGAGCAGGATGTGCCGCGCCTGAATTTCCTCGGGGCGACCCATCTCGGCGCGGTGTTCGGCAAAGAACGCGCGCACCTGTTGTTCATCCGGTTCCGGGACTTTGGTCAGTTCGGCGAACATCTGTTGCGCGGCCAATTCGCGGCGGGTGTATTCGGTAAAACCGGCCTCGTCAAAACCGGCGTCCTGCAACCGGCGCGCAAACACCTCGGCGCCACCAATGGCCTGACGCGTCTGTTCGACCTGGCTGCGCACGCTGGCGTCGCTGATCTGCACGCCGCGCTTGCGCGATTCCTGCCACAACAGCTCTTTGTCGATCAACGCATCGAGCGCGGCGCGGCGCAGCTGTTTGTAGGCCTTGGGGTTGCGGATATTGCCGACCGCGCGGCCCTGATCTTCCAGGTATTCGGCGAAATAACGTTCCAGGCGCAGCTCGGTAATCACTTCGCCATTGACCCGCGCGGCGGCCGGTTCGTTATTGCTCAGCGCCACGGGCACCCACAGCATCAGCAGCAGCGTTAAGGTCTTGAGCTTCATGATATGGAGGCCTCCGATCAGGGCGTGGCAGCAATGGGTTTGTAGGGCGCGACCAGATAAAAGCGCTGGTCGGGCAAGTCCACGGTGACGATGTGTGCGCCGCTGAGGCCGAGGCGCCGGCCGGGGCCGAAGCTGATCAGCGGGGTCAATCCGGTGGCGAAGTCATGCAAGCCTTCGAGGGCGCTGATGAGCTTTTCGCGGCTGGCGTCGCGCCCGGCCTGCTTCATGCCTTCGCTGAACAACAGCATCGAGCTGAACGCGCCGACTTGCAGCACTGCGTGTTCGCCGCCAAGACCCTGATGCTCGCGCAACTGCGCCAGCGCCGTGCGCCCGGCTTGCGTCCAGTCGCTGGGCACGAACGGATAAGCGAGAAACACCCGCCGCGAAAACTCGCTGGGCACTTGCAGCAAATCGCCCGCGACCTGATTCGAAGCGGCGAACAGGTAAGGCGCCTGTCCAGTGTTCTGCAAACGTTTGGCCAAGCGACTGAAACCAGCGCTGTCGCCGAGGTAAAACAGCGAGCGCGCGCCCAGCGGCAGCTCATCGTGCGTCGGGTCGTAAGGCTGCAGCCGCACGTCTTGCCAGGCATTTTTCTGCAAGTAATCACTCAGATTCTGCGCTGCCAGGCGTTGACCGGGATCGTCCGGGTAGGCGATCAATGTCGGCCCGTCGAGCACCGGCAGGCTGTGCGTGGCGTAGTCAGCCAAGGCGATCAGTTGTTCGCGCAAACCCGGCAACGGTTCGAAAATCTGCCGACTGCCGGGCGCCGTGCCGCGCAGCGACAGTGGCCCGATCAGCGACACGCCGGCGCGTTCCAGGCGTGCGGCCAGTTCACTGTCGAGGGCCGGCACCAGCGGCGCGATCAGCGCGAACACCTGTTGCCGCTCGATCAATTGATCAAGCGCCGCTTCGGCACTCGCGCGGTCCGGGCCGGGGTCGAGAATGGTCAGGCGCAGCGTGCGCCCGTGAATCCCGCCGGCCTGATTGATCCGCGCGACGCTGCCCTTGAGCACCGCCGCCACCGTCGCGCCCTCCTCGCGCAACGGGCCGTCGCCGGGCAACAACGTGCCCAGGTGCAGGCTGTCGGCCTGCAGGCCCGGATCGCGTTCATCGCCCAGGCGTTTGAGGTAGGCGCTGAGGTCGCGCTGGTCCTTCATCGACAGGATGAACCGCGGCATCGCCGGGTCGAGCCGATTGTTGCCGGGGTCGCGTCCTTCCTGCACCGCGCGGCTCAGGCTGGCCTCGGTGTAGGCCGGGTAATCGCGCCCGTTGACCTGCTGCTGACCATAACGGCTGCTCAGTCGCGACCAGTTCAGATCCGGCGGCCGCACCCCGCCCTCCGCGCGCCCCTGACCATCGGCACCATGACAATTGGCGCACGGCAGGCTGCTGGCCGGCAGCAAAATATCTGCCGCGCCGACCCGCGCCATCAGCGGTTCACCGCTGCTCGAAAGCCCTTCGCGGTACAACCGCTTGCCGGCGCTTTCGCTCGGCGTGAGCG